>JAQUNE010000174.1 GCA_028717765.1 Candidatus Omnitrophota bacterium
ACCCGGTTTAAGAAACGGCGAAAATGCGTTCTTTCATCGTTAGATAAATCTTTCATGTGTAATGACCGCTCTACAATTCTCTTTTCTATTCTCCCCAGGGCACGCAAAGACTCTTCAATACCTTCTATTTTTCCTGTTTTTTGTGTTGGCTTGATTACAGAACAATACCAGCGTTGCAATCTCATTGCTTCAAGCTGCACGTCAGGCGAAGAAAATGACCCGATGATTTTATCTTGTGTAGTGTGGCAATCGCCTAAGACTCCAAATCCCCTACGCTGCAGGCCAAACCAAGAAAGTTCCGGAGTCTCATCTTCACTGCTACCAGTTAAATCTGGTGTCTTAGCGCCTCTTTTTCCGCTAATTTCCATAGTTGACGCCTCATTAAATATATACTGCCTTAAAGGTACGGGCCTGCCAAGACTTTCTCCCCATTCAGCCGCTGCCCAAAAATCATAATCTTTCTCAATTTCTAAATTAGTTCCATGCGAGGTCGATCGGATTTCTCCAGAGGCAGGCTCAACAAAAGTAGCAGTGATTGCTGCTGCGGTTTCATGCATGAGCTTGGCGCTAAAATGCTCTTCGGTTCTTTCCTGATCCAGAAAAATCTTTAAAGTAAAACCGCGTTCCTGATTGCCATCTATCTGCCAATAGCCATCATGCGGCAGGCCGGAACAAATATAGAGTTCAATTCTTACATTTTCTAAGGCGATGCTGATACGCCGATAAAGATCGCTATTCGGGCTATACAAAAAGAAACTCTTGACTAAATCATTCACGAAATCTTCATCAGGGGCTCTATGATATCTGCCGCTTGCCAAAGTTTCGGCAATGATTCGATCAACTTTCTCACGGGTAAGCGAGCTATCTCCTGAAGCAGAAAAATCAGGTTTAGGAATAACCGGAGAAATATCTAACGGCCCCGCAGGAGCATGGTAAAGCTGTAGATATATTCCTCCCTTAACCTCTGATATCCGCTCCGGATCAGATAATAAAGGCTCTAGTTGAATAAATTCCGCCAAACCCGCGGCTAGCTGTTCCGTAGTAAATAGAATTGCTAAAATTCCCTCTAGCTTCATCTCTTGTGCTCTCGAAATAATTCTCTTACGTAAGATTTCTCCCTGGCGGAAATTATTTAATTCCGGATAAGCTAAACAGACAAAATCAAAATCCTGCCAACTTATATCAAAAGCATTTCTTGTTAAAGATAATTTTAAGGAATCTTCTTTGGCAAAACCCTGCTCTCTTGCCGGAGGCAAGATGTTCAAATCTTCCAGATAATGTTGCTGATTAACTTCTACTACCGTGGTTTTTAGGCCATATTGGCAGGCAATCAGTGCGTTCTTTAAATCTCCCGGAGTAATGCTCAAATAATTTTTTCCGATTAAGCTGCCGGAGATCTTCGTTAATTGTTCAAAAACATCGAACCATCCCTGGTAAGGCACTGCGGCATAGGTTAAACCATCTAACGCAGGCAAATAACTAATACCTTGTTCATGAATAAATTCTTCCAGCATACCAAAATAATGTTTCTGCATTTTTAGAACAGGAGTGACCGGGCCTGCTTTACGTAATACAGTAATCGTCACCGGAGCTACGTCTTGCCCAAGGGTATAACTTGTTACCAATTCAAATCCTAAGTACTTGGTTTCTTCAGCACTTAACCCTTCTTCCTTTTCATCGCCGGAAAAACGCAGAGAGATAATAATCCCTCCTGTTTTTAAGGCTCGATGCAGCGCAAGATATCTCTCTTTTAATCTACGATACCTGGCAATGCCGGTTAAACTTTCTTGGTATTTAAAAGCATATAAAGAAAGGCGCGCGTAGATAAAATCTAAAGTGCCTTGCGGATATCCAACATTGAAATACTCATTATAATCGGCTGCCGGATGCAGATACGGCGCTTCTTCACCGGAAAAATTCCTGCCCACCCCTGCCACATCCGCATGAACTTCATTTGAGCGTAGGTATCTCAAGAGCCCTAACCGGTTATCAGGGCCGAGTTCAACGCCATTTTTATCTTTGAAGTTTCTTATGCTGCCAAATTCAAAAAGTAATTCTCTGATTATCGGGCGAAAATAAGCCATTCCCTGATGTCGAGAAATAATACTGTCGGCTGCACATTCAAGACTAATACTATATTCTCCGGCCAGTTGATCATTTTCGTAATTCTCTTTACCCAACAGTGCGCTAGCTTCATAGATAAGAGAAATAATTATCTCCTGGGAACTTAAAATTAGGATAATGTTAGGCTGATAATTCAGGGTAAAGAATTTTCTCCCAGGGAATTCTGCCTCTACTTTCTGTTTTAGTTGCGCTGGAGCACGGGCAATAATGGCGTCTTTTAAAACTTGAATGATACCGCTATCACCTCTGTCTTGTGCAAGCTCAATTGCCGCCTGCCGGTATGGATCAAAATCTGGATCATTTGCGAGCCCAAGAATCTCAGCTTTAAATTCCTCAAGAATATTTGCCAATTCAAATTTTTGGCTATCTCCCAAAGGCGGCTGGGCGCGGGCTGGGTCATCAATAAAGGAACTAGCGCCTTGAAGAACGCTACCTTCTCCATTATTATCCGGCAAGCCCAAGAAAAGTGCTCTTATCTGATCTTCTGAATAAGGAAATTCCATTTTAAAAATATCCGGGTTGCCTGCCTGATAATCAACGCCAAATAAAAATTTTCTATTTTCGTCGTAAAAATCACTTTCCCTGAAAGAATTACTTTTAAAATAATCTGCGACTTCTTGGCTAAATTCTGCTCTCAACGTATGTTCAATATACTCATTCACATAATCAAGGGAATCGACAAATTCATAGGCCGGATCTATGCCAGAAGTTATATCGCCAAAATCAAAGATAAGCAATTTGTTCGAAACAGGCTCTCTGCCGTAATTATCTAAAGGCGCGCCAAAATCTGTATCAATAACGCCGCGCCTGAAGATCAAAATAAAAATCTTCTTGAATTCATCTATCAGGCTATGCGCTAACTGAATCTGACCCGCTGCAATATACTGCCTGAGAATTTCCGTAAGAGGTACCACTCTTTTCTGAACGACGGCTATATCAGTATGCTTTGTTCCTACCCCTTCTACAAAAAAAGCAAATGGCTTTTTGTCACCCCCGGTTGCATTTACAACGAAGGTCGCAACTGCTAAACCATTGAGCCTTTTTTTGGCCACAGCACAACCTTCTTCCAGCCATTTGTTAAGCACATACTGACGTTGTTCTGGATCAAAATAAGTTTTTACCATATATTCTAAAGCCGGATCTATTCCCACAAAAGAAACTAAATGCCTCCCCTGATACCACTGGCGCAGCATGCTACTTGCTCGCGGACT
>JAQUNE010000175.1 GCA_028717765.1 Candidatus Omnitrophota bacterium
AAAGAGTTAACCGAAGAGATTAAGCAAGCCGGCCCCAGCAAATTCGGCGACAATGACAGGATCGCTGGTGAAGCAAGATGATTGAAGAATTACGCAGTAAGGCGAAGGAATTGTTGAAGAATAAACAGGTGGAACTGATTATCGGTTATCAAAGGGCGGCTGATGGTGTATCTGCAAAGCCGTGTTTTATTGATAAAGAAAAAGATACTGACCTGTTGATCTGGGATACATATTGCATATACAACCTCTCGAATTATTTAAAAGAGTATAGAGGGCGAAGAGTAGGAGTAATTGCTAAGGCTTGTGATACTAAATCAATCGTGGTCCTGCTTCATGAAAAGCAGTTAAAACGGCAAGATTTATTTATTATAGGAGTGGAGTGCCGGGGGGCAGTGGATGAGAGAATGTCGGGTTTTGCGCAGAAGTGCAAGAATTGCCTGCCTTCAGGCATTGCAATATGCGATTACCTGATAAAGGATAAAGAAGAAAAAAGAATGCCGCTTGAGGATTATGACGAATACGAGCCCATCCGTAAAATGGAGGCTAAGGCGTTCTTTGAACGGCTTAAATTCTGGGAGAAGGAATTCAAGAGATGCATTCGCTGTTATGCCTGTCGGCAAATTTGCCCGATGTGTTATTGTCCTAAGTGTGTGGCAGATCAGGCGCATCCTTCTTGGTTTTTTAAAGCAACTAATTTAGCAGGTAATTTTTCTTGGAATGTTACGCGAGCGATGCATCTTGCCGGCAGGTGCATTGATTGCGGAGAATGCGAAAGGGCCTGCCCCGTAGGGATTCCTTTAAGGGAGATCAATAAAAAAATTGAGAAAGATATTAAGGAATTATTTAAGTACCAGGCAGGCGTAAATCAGGAGCAGAAATCTTTTTTTGCTTGTTTTGAGAAGAGCGACCCAGAGGATTGGATTAAATGACGCAGAAAATTATTACTAAGGAAGAATTATATAAACAGCTAAATTCTTTGGCTAAAGATTTTGAAATTATCGGTCCCAAAGATTTATTCAATAAGGGGTTTTTCTATGAAAGATTAGATAGCGCGCAAGAGCTATATCTGGGAGAAGGTTTTACCACTGAGCCGGTAAAAAAATTCTTTTTAAGCCCCTCTGAATGGCTTTTTAATTGTCAGTATAATAATGGAAAGAATTCTTTGGAAGAGTTATCGTTATCGGATAAAAAAAGGATAATTATTGGGGTTAGGCCTTGTGAAGCAAGGGGGCTAACCCTGCTGGATCAGGTCTTTGGTTCGCAGGGATATAAGGATGAATTTTATCTTAATAATCGCAGGAGGACAATTATCATTGGCCTGGCCTGTACAAAGCCTGACGCCGCATGTTTCTGTACTTCTTTGGCTGGCTCACCCGTAGAATCCCGCGGCACGGATGCAATCCTCTTCGTAAAGGGCGAGGAGCTTATTCTAGAGATTGTTACGGATAAAGGCAAAGAAATTTTCGGAGCACTCGGACAGATTCTTGACGAAACACAAAAAGAATCGCACGCTTTAGAAAAAGAAAAAAACAAAGAGCTAGTTATGCCTAAGATAAAAGTTCCGGAATCTTTATGCAGCGTTTTTGAAAATGCCTATTGGCAAGAAGTGTCTCGAGCATGCCTTGGTTGCGGTATCTGTACTTTTCTCTGTCCAACTTGCCACTGTTTTGATTTGGTGGATGAACAGCGAAAAAAACTTAAGTGTTACGATGGCTGCGCCTTTGCTGATTTTACTGTTGAGGCCTCGGGAGTAAATCCCCGGCCGACTAAAAAAGAGCGCTATCGGCAAAGGGTGTTTCATAAATTTGAGTATTTCAGAAAGAATTTTGCGGAAAATCTTTGCGTAGGTTGTGGAAGATGCATCAGGCATTGCCCGGTGAAGATCGATATTAGAGAAGTGGTGGCAAATATACCCGTAAACGGGAACAATTAAATTATGGAAAATGTTTATTTACCGAATTTAGCCGAGATAGTCGAAATTAAGCAAGAAACGCCGGATATAAAAACTTTTGGGCTTAAATTTTGTGACGAAGCCGCTAGGCATTCCTTTGATTATAAGCCTGGGCAATTTGTAGAATTTTCTGTTTTTGGTGAAGGGGAGGCGCCTTTTTGCATTTCCAATTCTCCGACGCGTAAATCCAATATTGAGTGCAGCGTAAAAAGAACAGGTAAAGTTACCGAGGCGCTGCATGAATTAGAGGTCGGTGATACAGTGGGGATTAGAGGGCCATACGGTAACGGCTTTCCTCTTGAAGATCTGAAAAATAAGAACCTTTTATTTGTTGCGGGGGGGATTGGCCTGGCACCCTTACGCGCCTTAATCAATTACTGCCTGGATAAGAGGGATGACTTCAAGGCGATTACCATTGTTAATGGCGCAAGGACTTCAAAAGATCTGGTTTATCAGGCGGAATATGCAGCATGGAAAAGCGCCAAAAATACACAATTATATCTTACGGTTGATTGTGATGAGGAAAATTGGACCTGTATGGTAGGGGTGGTGCCTAAGATCTTAGAGCAAATAAAGCCCACTTGCCAGGATACTGTGGCAATAGTCTGTGGGCCGCCGGTAATGATTAAATACACGATACCGGTGCTTCTGAAATTAGGATTTTGTGAACCGTCTATAATTACTACCTTAGAGATGAAGATGAAATGCGGGCTGGGTAAATGTGGAAGATGTAATATTGGCCATCTTTATATTTGTAAGGATGGGCCGGTCTTTAACTATGCCCAAATAAAAAATTTTATTCAGCAATGAGAAAGAATCCAAGCCAAGACCCTGATTTTTACAAAAGATCAAAATTCGATCTCATCCTCATTACCCTAGTACTCTTTTTCTCTGTATTTTGCGTAACCAGGTTAAGCCATAGCCAGCAATCTCAACCGGGAAAGTTAGCTTTGATCTATGAAAAGAATAAATTATTAGAAAAAATTAGCTTAGACAAAGAAGGAATGATCACCTTATTAAATGGAAAGATGCAAATTGAGGTCAGAAAAGGGAAGATCAGGGTTAGGCAGGCAGACTGCCCGCAGCATCTTTGTGTGAATATGGGCTGGATTCAATATGGCGGCCAGACCATTACCTGCGTGCCGAATAAGGTTTCAATTGAGGTTAAATCAAATGGGTTGCCTTTAATAGATGCAGTTGCTAATTAATGCTTAAAAGAAAGAGTAATGGTAAAAGCTAAAGAAAATTACAACGTTTATAAGATCGCGATGTTGGTTTCCCTTTCTTGCGTTCTACAGATATCGGAATCCTTAATTCCCCACCCTATTCCCGGCTTACGCTTAGGGTTAGCAAATTGTATGACCTTAATTGCCCT
>JAQUNE010000176.1 GCA_028717765.1 Candidatus Omnitrophota bacterium
CGTATCTTACGGGCAATCCGTTTCCAAGAACGTTTTGCTTTTAAAATAGAACCGCAGACGCTTAAGCTTTTAAAAGCGGCCTGTAGAAATAAAATGCTGGAATCCGTTGAGCCGCAGAGATTACGCGATGAGTTAGTTTTAATCCTCAAGGAAAATGATCCGCTTCGGCAGATTATCAGGATCAGGGAATTGGCAGGTTTTCGTTTTATTCATCCCCGCCTAATTTTAACCAGTAGGCAGCTTAGGCTGATAAAGGCAATTCGCCAGCAGATCAAATGGTACAATCAGAAATATGCTCATCGCCGCCAACTTGATAGTTGGATAGTTTATCTTACCGGTTTGATTGATGGCTTGGAAATAGCTCAAGTGAAGTCATTTTGTAAAAACTTTGCTTTTCACTCAGGCGTAGAAAAAAGGATTCTCGTTTCCAAAAACTTAAAACCCCGGCTAGTTAAGAAATTAAGCGATAATAATCTTAAGCCATCTGAATCCTTCAGGATTTTAGAGCCACTAAGCTATGAGACACTGATCCTTTTGAAGGCTAAATATCATAATCCTACCATGCAAAGAAATCTTAAAGATTTCTTTAATATTTATAACGGGATGCGCCCGCATATTCGCGGCGATGACTTATGCAAACTCGGGATTATTCCGGGGCCGCATTATAAAAAGATATTTACCCGGGTTTTAAATGCCAGGTTAAACGGAAAAATAAAAACTAAAGAGGAAGAAATCGCGTTTATTATTAAATTAACCAGGAAAGGGAGATCAATTTAAAATGGCAAGAAACGAAAAAGTTGCAGAAGCGATCAGGAAAGAAGTAAGTATGATCCTGCAAGAGGAATTGAAAGATCCGCGCTTGGGGTTCGTGACGATTACCCAAGTTGAGGTAACTCCGGATTTACGCTACGCAAAAATTTTCTTTAGTGTTTTGGGTAATGAAGATGCTTACGCCAAAACAAAGAAAGCCCTCGATTCAGGCTTAGGGTTTATCCGTAGGCTGATTGCCGAACGGATTCAGCTTAGGTTTGTCCCGGAACTGAGTTTCAAGGAGGATAAATCTAGTGAATACAGCGTAAGGATTCAACAGGTACTTGATGAAATCAAAGAGTTAAATAATCAGAAAGATGAGCCTCGCCCCTCCGGTACTGTAAGGGCAAAGGCAAGGACGAGAAAGGAAGAGCGGAGTGAGCCTAAAAAAAGTAATCGCAGCACTAAAAAGAAAAAATAAATTTTTAATTACCGCGCACGTTAATTTGGAAGGGGATGCGCTTGGTTCAGAGATCGGCATCTATCGGCTGCTTAAAGCCATGGGTAAGAGTGCTGTAATCGTGAATGATGATGTTGTTCCTTACGGGTATGATTTTTTACCGGAAACAAAAAATATCCGCAGATTCAAACGAGGCAGGCCGGAGTTAAATTTTGACTGTTTGATAGTATTGGATTGTTCAGATTTAAGGCGCTCAGGAGAAATTGCTAAGCTTGGCCTAAAAGGCAAGACGGTTATTAATATTGACCACCATATTGGCAATGAGATGTTTGGCCAGGCAAACTGGGTACAGCCATATACTTCATCTGCTTCGGAAATGGTTTATACGCTTTACAAAAAGTTAGGCGTTGCTTTTGATAAAAACTCAGCGTTGGCTTTATATATAGGTATGCTTACTGATACAGGCTCTTTTCATTATTCCAATACTTCCAGCAAAACGCACCGGGCAGTAGCGGAACTAATCGAATTTGGTTTGGATATCAATGGTATTTACCGGCGTATTTATGAAACAATTCCTTTCTCTGATATAAAGTTATTAAGTATGATCTTGCCGAAGATCAAGCGGCTGGCCCAAGGAAAAATCATCTGGTTTGAGCTGGAGCGTAAAATGTGGCAAGGGAAAAAAATATTTTTTGATTTGTCAGAGCACATTTTAAGTTTTGGCAGGTCAATTAAAGGCAGTGAAGTAGTTTGCCTGTTTAAGGAGAATCTGGGTACGAAGAATGAAATAAGAGTCAATTTCCGTTCACACGGCAGGGTGGATGTGAACAGAATCGCGCGCTTCTTTGGCGGTGGCGGCCATAAAACTGCTTCAGGCTGTACCGTTCATGGCCGTTTGAGTGAAGTCCGGAATAAAGTTTTAGCTAAGGTTAAAGAAGCAGTGGATAAGTTGTAATTTATGAAGATAATTTATGGAACCTCTAAAATCAAAAAATATCCTAAGCCAGTAGTGGCACTCGGGATATTCGATGGGGTGCACCTGGCACACCGTAAGATTATTCAAGATGCGGTAAAACAAGCCAAGGCGATTAAAGGTACTAGCATAGCAGTAACTTTCTGGCCGCATCCGCGGGGAGCAAAAAGCCTATATTCCTTAAATCACCGCCTGAATTTAATTGCGGGATTAGGGGTTCAGGTAGGAGTGGTAATTCATTTTGACCGTAAATTTTCTCAGGTTTCTGCAGAAGATTTTATCAAGAATATTATAGTAAAAAAAATCAACGCCTGCTATATTTTTGTGGGCGAGAATTTTCGGTTTGGCCGCTATGCCAGAGGTGATATAAAACTTTTAAAAAAGTTTTCCCAAATCCATCAGTTCCAATTAAAGACATACAAAATTATCAGAATCAAACACCAGCCTATCAGCAGTACTCTTATCCGTAAGCTAATTCAGAAAGGCGATTTAAAATCAGCAGAAAAATTACTTCTGCGGCCGGTAAGTGTTTTAGGCACAGTAATTCACGGCACCTCACTCGCAAGGCAATATGGTTTTCCGACGGCAAACCTTGATCCGCATCATGAAGTTCTCCCGAGCGCGGGAGTATATTTAGTGAGAACAGCTTTCAAAAACAAAAATTTTAACGGTGTTTGTTATATTGGACCAAAGCCTACTTTTATTCAGTCACGGCTAAAGGGAAAATTACAAAGAGACACGCACATAGAAGTGCACCTCTTTAATTTTAAGGGGGATCTTTACACAAAGAATTTAGAACTACAATTTCTTATGAAACTCAGGCAGGCAAAGAAGTTTGGGGGGGTAGCTAATTTAGTTGCTCAGGTGAAAAAAGACTTAAAATCCGCGCAAATGAGGTTTTCCCACCTTTAAGCACACCACAAGATATGCCCATTTAGTAAGAAAAAAACACTAGTCATTGTATTCATTTAAGTTAAGAAAATATTTTTCTTGACAAATATAAGGATTTTCTCTATACTTGGCATACTAAGTGGATTAAAGTGGTTAAGAGTGGGGGATAGAGAGCTATGTTCTATGGCGAATATTTACATTCCATAGACCGTAAAGGTCGTTTGATTTTACCTGCCAAAT
>JAQUNE010000177.1 GCA_028717765.1 Candidatus Omnitrophota bacterium
GCGAATTCTTCTTTGCCTTCAGGATTGTTTCTTCTTAAAACATGTTCTTTAAAATAAACATGGGTCCCGGAATTAACCTCCCGGGAAAGAAGCACTATCCTTTTATCTTCTCCGCCCACTTCTTTCCAATTAGCAATTTTTCCGGAAAAAATCCCTGCCAATTGCTCAACGGTTAACTTACTTACCGGGTTTTTCGGATTCACCACCACTGCCAGGCCGTCCAGCGCAACTTTAATCTCAAAGGGGTTAATACCCTTTTGTTTCGCCAGCTCAATCTCTTTAGCCTTAATGTTCCTTGAGGCCATGGCAATATCGCAGGTTCCGCTAATCAGGCTGGAAAACCCGGTTCCTGAACCGCCGCCGGTAACTGCTACAAAATCACCGGAGTTCTCTTCCATGTATTTCTCTGCCCAGGCCTGGCCCAGGTTTACCATCGTATCAGAGCCTTTTACCTGGATAGAATTTTTTCCAGCTGCAGCAAAAGCCGGATTGATAGAAAGGCTTAAAACTAAAACCAATAATATTCTTTTTAACATAGTCTCCTCCTCTTAAAAGGCTAATTTTGTTTTAATGCTAAAAACATTTGTATCGTTCCAGGTACAAGTATTGGTATTCTTGGTAGTCCTCCAAAGGTAACTTAATTCAGCGCTTAAATTCTTGGTTAAGGCAAAAGAAAACCCTGCATATAGCCTGTTTTCATTTAAGTCAATGCCGTTAAACCTAAAGAAGACCTCATCAGCGACAAAAGGCTGGATTTTAAATTTAGTAAACATCCAGGGAGATCTAATATCCAGCTTGTTACGAAACCTCCAAGAATTAACCTGATAATCGTAATAGCGGTATTCGATACGATCACGATTGCTGAAATTAATTCCTGCTAATTTCCAAGAGGTAAGAAAAAGAAAATACGGCTCGCTTTCTTCCTTGAATTTTCCGGATTTTTTCTCGTTAATATAACGAAACCCTCCTCCCAAGCTAAATTGCTTGTTAAGCATATGCGTATAGCCGACGTCGTAATGTTGGTAAAAAAAGTCGCTAGCATTATTTGCCCAGCGCAATTCCTCTTCAACTGAAATTTTCGAAACCTTATTCGGTTTGAATTCTTGCACATTTGTGTTCCAGAGCTGAAAATCATGGTTGTCGTAGGCATAGGCACGAGAAAATATAAGCAGGAAAAACAATATTGCCGCTTGAACCTTTAACTTATTCATCGCTAACTTCTCCTTTTAACTAAAATTAGTTTATCGTTTTTATGTTTAATCCGTGCGAAATCAATGTAAAATCTATGTAAAATCGAATTCCCCTTTTTAGCCTCCATCACCTCCTTTCTCGGGAATGATAATCGTCTTTTGCTTAAAAACTGCTTAAGCAAATTTTTGAAAATATATACTCATAATCATATCCTCTTCAGAGATTATCTTTTTAATGTATTTGATAATCTTCCGATATAATTTCTTTAGCCTATTTTTCATCGGTTTTCACCTCCTTTCTTTATTCAATGAGAGTATAACGGAAGGGCATTAAATCTGCTTCAAGGCCAAGTAAAATTTCGGTAAAATGTACTCTAAGATGTACGGAGGGATTTGTGAGCGCACATTAGAAAATTTTTGCCAAAAAAATTTTCGTGCGCGAACAAATCTCGCAGTACATCTTAAGAAGAGATTTTATGGTAGAGGCGAGACTAAAAAAGGCCTACTTAGAGTTGGTTGAAGATTTGCTGGTAATAACTGTTGATTTCCTTGAGGGACTTGGTGACGAGGATTATTGAATAATAGGTGATGATTAATGTAATCACGCTGATAACAATTTTGCTTGTTTTGCTAAAGCGCGGATTAAACCAGAGTAAGGGCAATGCCAATGGCCCGAAAGAAAGCAGGGCAAATACCAATATTGAGGTTTTAAAATACCATTTCTCCGGAGGCTTATTTTCCAGCATTGAAGCGCAGTGTTTACATTTTATGGCTTCGTCCTGAATTTCTTCTGCGCAATAAGGGCACTTCTTCATAATCGCCTCTTCTGGCCTATGGTTGTTTTGACAAAATAAAATAGAATTTCGACCCTAATCCTTCTGTGCTTTCTACGCCCACGCTGCCAGCGTGTAATTCCACAATATGTTTTACTATGGAAAGCCCTAGGCCGGTCCCGCCAAGTTCGCGCGAGCGCGCCTTATCCACCCGGTAAAAACGTTCAAAGATACGGGAAAGGTCTTTTTCCGGAATTCCCAGGCCGGAATCTTCTACACAAATTTTTATTTTATTATGTATCTCTTCACTGTAAATCCTCACCCAGCCTTTTTCACGGTTGAATTTGATTGCGTTATCAATGAGATTAGTCAACACCTGCTCGATCCTGTTGGCATCGATTTCTACACTTGATTCCGGGGGAATTTCATTACGGACACTGATATCTTTTTTCTTAATCAGTGATTTAAACCCCAAAAGCACTTTATCCGTCAATTCGCTCAAGTCAACAGAAGCTAATTTTAGTTCCGCCTGCTTTGATTCAGCGTAGGATAAGGTTAAAAGATCGTTAGTCAGGCTATCCAAGCGATTGGCATGGTCGCGAATAATCTCTAAGAAATGGCGGCTGTTCTCTTTATCCTCCAGCGCGCCCTCGAGCAAGGTCTCCACAAACCCTTTAATCGAGGTAAGCGGTGTTTTTAATTCGTGGGAGACATTGGCCACAAAATCCCGGCGCATAGTTTCTAACTTCCGGATTTCCGTGATATCGTGGATTACCAATAAGCAGCCATTTATAAGGCTATCCTCAATAATTGGTGCAGCATTAATTTGAAAAACCTTCTGCAAAGGCCAGACCGTAGAAATTTCTTTGGAAACAAATTCCCCTTTTTCTAAAACATTACTGATTAGCTCGGCAATATCATTATTACGGATGGCTTCCAAAAAGAATTTGCCTTGCGCTTCTTTGGCCTGGATACCGAATATCTTCTCTACCGTAGGGTTAAGCGAAATAATCCTGGTATCTTTAGCAACCACAACTACGCCTTCGATCATGCTGCTTAAAATCGCCTGCGCCTTATTATTTTCTCTTTCTAAAGCCAGGATTTTATCATTCAGCTGATCAATCCGGCCAGCCATTTCCTTAATCTTCTTTTGCTTAAAAAATATCATTTTTATTCCTGGGCTTCAAACCTATACCCGTAATTTTTTACGGTAATCACCCGTTCTGCCTCAGATTTTAATTTTTTGCGCAATGTCCGTATGTGTACGTCTACGGTACGAGTCTGAATCTCCATGGCATTATCAAATCCCCAGATAGTATCCAAA
>JAQUNE010000178.1 GCA_028717765.1 Candidatus Omnitrophota bacterium
GGGTCAGCCTCTTCGGGGTTTGTTGCTCCGGCAATCTGGCGTACTTTGATGATGGCGTCTTTACCCCAATAAATCAAAGCCATAACCCGGTTCTCTCCGTGAAGCTGGCCGGTTATATATTTAATAAGCTCGGGGAAAAAGGGCTTATCTTTAAGGTGCGCGTAATGCCTGCTTGCAAGGTCTTCGCTTACCTTTAAAACTCTTGCGCCGATTATTTTTAATTTTGTTTCCGAAAGCCGGCTTAAAATATTTCCGGTTAAAGATTTTTTAAGGCCGTCCGGCTTAATAATAACTAGGGTTGCCTCGTTTTTCATGATACCGCTATCCTCCTTTGGATATAAATTGTTTATGAAGTGTTTGGCTAGCTAACTCGCTATCCGTTTAATTATTCTCTCTAAGTCCTCTAAGGTGAAGTATTCTACCACAACTTTGCCGCGATTGTTTTTTTTATTAAACACTCTTACCTTTGTGCCCAATGCTTTTTGCAGCCTATCCTCCACCTCAAGCACAAAAGGATCTGAGCTCTTTTTCTTTTTCGAAACGCGCTGGACCTTTCTTTCTATTTCTCTTACACTTAAACCACCCTTTAATATTTCGTGGAAAAGCCTTTGTTGGTCCTCTTCTCTTTCCAGAGCAAGGATGGTTCTTGCCTGGCTACGACTGATTAATCCTTTTCTAAGTGCTTCTTTTATTTCTTTCGGTAACTTAAACAGCCTTAGCGAATTTACAATAGTTGTTTTATCTTTACCTACGAAGCGCGCAATATCATCGTGGGTAAATTCAAATTCATCTATCAACCGCATAAAAGCTTCTGCTTCCTCTAAGGCATTTAAATCTTTTCTTTGTAAATTTTCTGTGATGGCAAAAATAAAGGTATCCTTGTCGTCCAGCTCTCGGATAATTGTTGGTATCTCATTGAGCCCCAATGACTTAGCAGCTTGAAACCTTCTGCCTCCGGCAACAATTTCGTAGCTATCCTCCCCTATTTTTCTGGCGATGATCGGCTGGATCATCCCCTTCTCTTTTATGGAACGGGACAGCTCCGATAATTCTGCTTCGTTAATTTCCTGGCGCGGCTGATATTTCCCCGGCCGTATTTTATGTATGGGCAAGTAGGTAAATTCTTTTGCAATCCCTTGCGCGGGAATTTTTCTTGGTATCAACGCATCCAATCCTTTACCTAAAACTCTTTTTTCCATTTTATTTTTCCTCCATTGCATCCGCAGATATCACAAATATTATTTATTTTTATCTGTGTATTCTGTGGGCAAGACCATCTGTGTAACCTGTGGCTGCAATTCTATTTCGTTTGAAATTCGAAATGGTGTATTAATTATAATTTTTTCTTTTAACATTTCTTCGGCCAAATTCAGATAGGCTTTTGCTCCGACACAAAATGGATCATAAAAATGTATGGGCTTACCAAAGCTGGGTGCTTCTGCGAGTTTTATATTGCGAGGGATAATGGTATTGAAAGTTTTTTCCTTAAAAAATTTTCTGACCTCATCTATCACCTGCAAAGTAAGCCTGGTACGAAAATCCGCCATGGTTAGCAAGACCCCTTCTATTTCGAGAGACGGATTTAACCTGTCTTTAATAAGCTCAACCGTATGCAACAGTTTTGAAACACCCTCGAGAGCGTAATATTCGCACTGGATAGGGACTGCAACGCTGTCCGCAGCAACCAGCACGTTTACCGTAAGAAGGCCCAACGATGGTGGCGCATCGATTATTATGTAAGAAAACTTATCTTTTATTTTATGCAACTCCTCCCGCAAACGCATTTCTCTATTTTCGATATTAACCAATTCTATTTCCCCACCAGTAAGCGAAATGTGGGATGGAATAACTGAAATGCCTGACCATTGGGTAGGATAAATTGCTTCCTCTACGCTGACATTCCCAGAAATTATGTCGTAGACTGAGTGTTTACCTTCGGGGTTAAAACCTAGGCCTGATGTAGCATTGCCTTGAGGATCCATGTCCACAAGAAGAACCTTCTTAGCAGCAAGCCCCAAATAAGAGGTTAAATTGATTGAGGTTGTGGTTTTGCCAGTTCCGCCTTTTTGATTACAAATACCGATTATTTTACTCATTATTAGTTTTAGCTGGTATTGTTTTCACGTGAAAATGAATTAATTGCGGATTATAAGTTGCGGGATTTTAGATTTTAATCCTGCGACTTAAATTGTGCAATTCTGAATTTCACGTGAAATTCTACTATTAGTATTAAAGATATACCACAAAATTACTGTTGTCAAGGAGATTTTTAATGAGGCAGCAGCTTTTCAAGTCGAAGACGCCGAAAAGCTGCGTAGCCGAATTACCCCACACCTTTGGACATATTACAAAGAATAAAGCAAAGGTGTGGGATAATGAAACACTCGCCCAGCCCCCCCAAGTGGCGCAGAAAAAATGCTAGTGCGAATTAATCCTGAGGCTGCAAAGCAGCCGAAAGATCTTGTCACGAGAACATAAAAATGGCTATTGTTTTCACGTGAAAATTAACATACTAAAAAGGGCTACTTTTAAAGTGTAATGTTTATAAGAACTTTTTGCGTTTTCACGTGAAAACTTACACTATTTTCTCAAAGTCTTTGGTCTTTAGTCTTTGGTCTATCCTAGGCGTTTTCACGTGAAATCTTGGAGCGAGTAATATGTAACTGGTAAGCAAAAGTGAGGATGTTTTGAGTAAGCCAATAAAGAGTTAGCCCGGCAGGGAAATTATAGAAAATAATACCCATAAAGCCGATCATGAAGAAACCCATCATTTTCTGGTTTGACTCGCCTGTCATGGGAGTGGCAAATTTTTGCTGGAGAAACCCCACAAGCACAATAATAAGCGGTAGAACGTTAAGATAGTCTACTGGCGGCGGCAAGGGTAATTTAAATGCATGATCTGGCATGGAAAGATCTTTTATCCACAAAAAGTTTGCGTTTTTTAACTCAACAAACTTCAGCAATACCTGGTAAAGCGCAATAAATACCGGGAATTGGAAAAGCAGGGGTAAGCACCCGCCAATTGGGTTAACTTTATGCTTTTTATATAACTCAAGTACTTCTTTGTTAAGTTTTTGCGGGTTATCCTTATATTCTTTTCTTAACGCGTCCATCAGGGGTTGGATTTCCTGCATTCTTCGCATGGCTTTCGTGCTTTTCATGGTAAAAGGGAAAATCACTGCGTAGGTGATAATGGCGAGGATGATAATGCTCACACCCCAGTTGTGGCTAAAGGAATGGAA
>JAQUNE010000179.1 GCA_028717765.1 Candidatus Omnitrophota bacterium
GCTCTTCCGATCTCTGTTTTCGATGAATTTTATCTGGAGTTTTATTATTTCATTCTTGCTTAACTTTATTTCTTCTATAGCGGGAGTAGTTTTGACTTCATTGGTTTTCGGAAGTAGCCGGCTAAGTGGTATAGCAGGAGTACTTGGTTATAAAAATATGCGGTTAGGCACTTATCTGGGGTTGATTCCTGGTTACATCTTGACCGTTATTCTGGAAGGATGTTTATTGATTTTAATTGCTCTGATGGTAGACAATAAAATTAAGAAGGCCGCAATTTTTAAGACCTCCGTGCTGATGAACTTATTTAGTTATATAATAATTTTTATTGGTATTATTATTGCTGATATCGCAACCGGAGGGCAGGTTTTTAAAACTTTCTAAGCGATGAGAATATTAGTGATTGGAAGTGGTGGACGGGAGCATGCGCTGGGGTGGAAGATTGCGCAGTCAAAGCTGGCAGATAAGGTTTTCTGCGCGCCGGGTAATGGCGGGATTAGCCAGATTGCCGAATGTATTGATATTAAGGCCGATGATATTGAAGGAATATTAGATTTCGTAAAGAAAGAAAAAATCGATTTTACCGTAGTTGGGCCGGAAGTGCCCTTAGCCGCGGGGATCGTGGATGAATTCCGCAACCGTAAATTAAAAATCTTTGGGCCGCAGAAAAAAGCTGCACGGCTTGAAGCGAGTAAAATTTTTGCCAAGGAAATTATGGCAAAATACAATGTGCCTACAGCCGCTTTTAAAATTTTCTCTGATGCCAAGGAAGCTTATGATTATATTGATGAATATGGCGCGCCGTGTGTGATTAAAGCAGACGGGTTAGCGCAGGGTAAAGGGGTAATTGTTGCCAGGGATGTTGCCGAAGCTAAAGAAGCAGTGAAGTCAATTCTTGAAGATAAAGTTTTCGGCGAAGCCGGTAAAAGGCTGATTATTGAAGATTGCCTGCAGGGAGTAGAAGCTTCGATACTGGTTTTTACCGATGGCAAAACTGTAGTTCCTTTGGCATCCAGTCAGGACCATAAGCGCATTTTTGATGGGGATAGCGGCCCGAATACCGGCGGCATGGGTGCATATTCTCCGGCACCGGTAGTAACTGCTAAAATTTTTCAGGAAATTATGGAGAAAGTTATCCAGCGCACCATTGCCGGCTTAAGCAAAGAAGGAATTACTTATCAGGGCGTATTATATGCTGGTATAATGTTAACCGATAGCGGCCCGAAAACCCTGGAATTTAACGTGCGTTTCGGCGATCCAGAGACCCAGGCCATCCTGCCGCGTTTAAAATCAGATTTATTAGAAGTAATGTTGGCAGTGAGCGAAGAAAGTTTAAGCCGGATAAAATTGGATTGGGATAATCGCGCTTGTGTATGTGTGGTTTGCGCTTCCGGAGGCTATCCGGGTGATTATACCAAAGGCAAAGAAATTTCCGGCTTAGCGGAAGCTGCGAAGATGAAGGATGTTATGGTTTTTCATGCTGGAACCAAAAAAGAAGGCGATAAAATCCTAACCTCCGGCGGAAGAGTGCTGGGAGTAACCGGATTAGGCGCCACAATTAAAGAAGCAATTGCAAAAACTTACCAGGCAGCAGAAAAAATTAAATTTGAAGGCATGCATTATCGCCATGATATCGGCGCAAAAGCGTTATAGTGGAGGGAAAAATGGCTAAACCAATCAGTATTATTATGGGTTCTCAATCTGATTTGGAAACTTTGCAGGAAGCAATTAATCTTTTAAAAGAATTTAAAGTCGGCTTTGAGGCAAAAGTTTTATCCGCGCACCGCACTCCCAAAGAATTGGCCCAATACGTGGAAGCAGCGCCCAAAAAAGGCACCAAGGTTTTTATCGCCGCCGCCGGCGGAGCTGCTGCCTTAGCAGGCGTAGTGGCAGCGCATACCACTTTACCGGTAATTGGCATTCCGATTGAAACCAAGAGTTTGCAAGGCCTGGATTCTTTATTATCTACCGTGCAAATGCCTGCAGGTATTCCGGTTGCCAGCATGGCTATCGGCAAAGCCGGTGCCAAGAACGCGGTGCTCTTTGCTTTAGAAATTTTAGGCACCAGTGATAAAACAGTTGCCGCCAAGCTTCTAAAATATAAGCAGGCGATGAGAAATAAAATTAAAAAAATAAAATTAGCTGTTTAATATATGCCAGAAACCAAGATTTTCCAAATTAACCCGCAGAATATTTCCTTTGAGCTTCTTGAGCAGGCGGCAAATCTGCTTAAAAAAGGCGCTCTGGTAATTATCCCTACGGATACAGTTTATGGTATTGCCGCCAATGCCTTAAACAGGAGGGCGATAGAGAAGTTGTATCAGGTAAAACAGCGCCCAGCGGATAAGCCCTTTCCTTTGCTGATTGAGAAAAAAGAAAAAATCGAAGATTTTTCCCGGGATATCCCGGTTGCGGCTTATAAATTGATCGATAAATTTTGGCCAGGCGCTTTAACCCTTATTCTTAAATCAGCTAAAGGCGATACTGTGGGCTTACGTATGCCAAATCATGCGCTTGCCTTGAAGATTATTGAGCTAAGCGGGGTGCCGCTTGCCTGTCCATCGGCAAATATTTCCGGCAAGCCCGCGCCCAAAGATTTTTCCTCGGCAATCGCGGATTTGAACCGCCTGGTGGAAGCGGCAATTGACGCAGGAAGCACTACTTTAGGCATAGAGTCCACAGTAGTAGACTTATCCGCTGAAGGCTTAAAAATTTTACGCGCAGGCGCGATTAAAAAAGAGGAAATTGAGCAGGCAGTGGGTAAAAAAAGCGTGCTCTTTGTCTGCACCGGGAATTCCTGCCGCTCAGTAATGGCAAAAGCGTTACTGGAGAAAAAACTAAAAGAATTAAACCGCCAGGATGTTGAGGTTTCCTCCGCCGGAGTGATGGGTTTAAATGGCATGAGCGCCACACAAGCCACCAAGGATGTCTTAGCGCAAGAAGGAATAGATGCTTCTACCCATCGTTCGCAAGGGATTACCCAGGTTTTGCTGAAAAAATCCGACTTGATTTTGGTAATGGAAAAGCTGCATGAAGACAAAATAGTACAGTTTGCTCCGGAGGTAAAAAATAGGGTGTTTTTGTTAAAGGAATTTGCTAAAATAAACCAGGGGAGCATGGATATAGAGGACCCTATTGGTATGTCTTTGGAATTTTACCAGCATACACTGGCTGTAATTAAAGAAGCAATAGAAAGGATTGTTAAAATCATATGAAGATGTTGATCGCTTCGG
>JAQUNE010000180.1 GCA_028717765.1 Candidatus Omnitrophota bacterium
GTAAGCTACGTGTTGAGGGCTAAAGGTTAAAGGAATTCCCCAGCTTAAACGCTCTTTAGGCCGGGAAATACAAAGATCGTCCAGCTTATTCAGGCGCAAGAAACTTAAGACCTCGTTGCGCCTAAAATCCGGTCGAATAAAATTTTCGTGTGCCTCAATATACTTTATTAAATCCTGCTGATATTTCCCCAGGCGTAGGAAAAAATTGCTTTCACTGATTTTCTCTACTGGCCGATGGCAATCCGGACAGAGCTGATTAACCAGTTGCGTTTCCGGCCAGAAGGTTTCACAAGGAGTACAATACCAGCCCTCATATGTATCCTTATAGATATCGCCGTTCTGGTAAAGTATTTCCATGGCCTTCTGTACTACTTTAATGTGGCGCTCTTCGGTAGTACGGATAAAATCATTATAAGAAATATCTAATTTCACCCAAAGTTCCTTGAATTTCACCACTACCTTATCGACAAATTCCTGCGGGGTTAATTTGGCCTCGTCAGCCGCTTTCTGGATTTTTTGCCCGTGTTCATCGGTACCGGTAAGAAACCATACTTGCCCTTCCCCTAAAATCCGGCGGTTAAAACGCGCCAAGGTATCGGCTGCGAGAGTGGTATATGAATGGCCTATATGCGGAATGTCATTCACATAATATATGGGTGTCGTAATATAGAATTTATTTGCCATGCTCTTTTTCCGGATAAGTTACTTCAATCTGCGTGCCGTCTTCAAGCTCAACGGTAGCACAACGCTTAAATACATTCACACTTACTACCTTGCCCTTGCCCTGCTGCAGATGCACCTTTTCTCCTTCATGGGGCATGCCCTTTGAAAGAAGCTTATAGGTTTCGTATTCAAAATTTAGGCAGCACATTAGCCTGCCGCATAATCCGGAGATTTTCGGGGGATTTAAAGGCAGGCCTTCTTCTTTAGCCATTTTAATCGTTACCGGCTCAAAATCTTTTAAGAATCTGGCACAGCAAAGTTCCCTGCCGCAAGAACCAAAGCCGCCGAAAAATTTTGCCTCATCACGCACGCCGATCTGACGTAGCTCAATCCTAGCCTTAAAGATCTTTGCCAGGTCTTTTACGAGGTTACGAAAATCTACCCTACCGGCAGCAGTAAAATAAAAAATAATCTTTGAGCGGTCAAAAGAATACTCTGCCTGGACCAACTTCATCTCCAGTTTATGCTCTTCGATTTTCTTAAAACAGGTATTGAATGCCTCTTTTGCCTTGGAGCGATTTTCTTCGATCTGCTTCAGATCGTTTGCATTTGCCAGCCGGACGATTTTTTTCACCGGCTCCTTAGCCGCCGCCCCTTCTACCGTTGCCTCCTGCGGCAGAATGATCTGCCCGTAATCAAGTCCGCGGTCATGCTCAACGATCACGAAATCACCTTCTTTTACCTGCAGATCCGCAACATCATAAAAACAGGTTGAGCCTAAATCCCTCAACCTGACAAGAATAGTCTTTTCCACTTTATACACCTAACCTTTCATATAGCTTTTGAGGTTTGCGAAAATCAATTTCGCGTTTACATTCTGCTCCAGATATAATAATGCCCGAGAAATAAATTTTAAGGCTTCATCCAGCTCACTAAATGAATAATTCCCCATTAATTTAAGTAACTCTTCCTTGCGGTCAAGATTAATGATTTCTCCGTGCGGCAGTCCGGATTTTAGGAGATAAATATCCCGCAGCCAAACTACTAAAAGATTAAGGTAGCCCCGCAGGCTCTCTTTATCTTTTGCCGCTAGATTATCTAAACTGGCATGATTTACAGAAATAAATTGGTCGATCACTAAATTTTTTTCATTAAATATATTCGTATCTTTAAGCGCTAATGCCATGCCTAACCTTCCTTCCGCGAAAAAACTATAGAAATGCGCCTGCTCAGGTGCAAGATGATACTCGTTCTTTAAAGCCACTTCTAATTCTTTCCTGGGTAAGGGGGAAAATTTTATCATTCGGCAACGCGAAACGATGGTTTTAAATAAACGCGTGGATTTTGAACTGATTAAAATAATCAGGCTGTTCTTCGGAGGCTCTTCAAGTATTTTCAAAAGTGCATTGGCACTCTCCGCTGTCATCTGATGTGCATTATTAATGATAAAGACTTTTTTCTTTCCCTCAAAGGGGCGCAGGTTTATTTGCCGCTGTAGCAGCCTGATATCTTCAATTTTAATCGCTTCTACCTGCTCATCATCTTCTTCTCCAATTGAAGCTACAAAATGCACATCCGGATGCTGATTCTTCTCGATCTTGATACACGAAGGGCATTTTTCGCAAGCATCAGCCTGCTCTTCTAAACAATTAAGCGCCTTGGCCAAAGTTTTCGCGACCATTGCCTTACCCACGCCATCCGGCCCAAGAAAAAGATATGCTCCGGCAAGATAATCACCTTTAATAGATTCTTTAAGAAAATTTATCGGCTTTTCCTGGCCTTTAATATCTTTAAATGACATATTTTTCGATCAACCCTCTAATCATTGATTGCGTCTGATTTTTATTCTGCTGAACTCTCACAATCTTAATTCTTTTCGGTTCTTGCGCTGCTAATTTAAGGTATCCGCTCCTCACGCGCTGATGATAATTTAATGCTCTTTTTTCGATCCGATCCTGAGTAAACTGCCGATGTTTCAAACCCTTTTTAATCGGCAAATCCAAAAAAATAGTGAGGTTCGGTTTTATCCCCGCAGTAACATAACTGCCAACCTTCTTAATAAATTCAATCTCCATACCTAAACCATACCCCTGATAAGCCAAAGTAGAATCAAGAAATCTATCGGAAATTACAATCTTACCTTTTTTTAACGCCGGCTGGATAATTTCTTTAACGATCTGCGCGCGCGCAGCCATATAGAGTAACATTTCACAAACCTGCGACATCGACTCATTTGTTGTATCCAGTAAAACTTTTCTGATTTCCTCGCTGATCTTAGTGCCACCTGGCTCACGCACATAAACCACAGGCAGCCCCTTTTTCTTTAAATAGGCGACAAGTAATTTCGACTGCGTGCTTTTGCCGCAGCCTTCTGAACCTTCAAATGTAATAAATTTACCTTTCATAACTTCCTTCGCCAAGTCGTCTTGCCGTCTTTAGCATCTTCTAGAATAATCCCTTTGCCTTCTAACATCTTCCTAATTTCATCTGCCTCTTTATATTTCTTTTCTTTCTTTAGCTGCTCTCGCATAGCTATAGCGACAGTAACTTTTGTATCCGAGACTTC
>JAQUNE010000181.1 GCA_028717765.1 Candidatus Omnitrophota bacterium
ACGCTCTTCCGATCTACGGCACGCTGGATGAATTTTTCGAGGCAATTAACTTGATCCAAACAGAGCGCATCCCGAAATTCCCGGTTGTGCTTTTTGGCAGCAGATATTGGAAAGGGATGCTTGAGTGGATACGCGGTACGGTCTTAGAAATTGGCAATATCAGTAAAGAAGATCTGGATATCTTTACCGTAGTGGATAAACCACAGGATGTAGTGAAAGCAATCAGGAAATTTTACCAAAAATGAAAAAAGTACGGGTTTGTGTTTTAAGGACAGCGGGAACAAATTGCGATAAAGAAACCGCGTTCGCTTTTTTTCAGGCCGGAGCAATTACAGAACTGGTGCATGTGAATAGCCTGATTGACCGGCAAAAGCAGTTAAGCGATTATCAGATCCTGGCTTTTCCCGGAGGGTTCTCTTACGGGGATGATATTGCCGCGGGAAAAATTCTAGCCAATGAATTAAAGTGTAAATTATCCGCGGATTTAAAGCGTTTTATAGGCGAAGGTAAATTGATCATCGGTATTTGTAACGGATTTCAGATCCTGGTTAAGGCTGGGCTCTTGCCGGGAAATGATGATTTTATCCAGGAATCCAGTTTGATCATTAATGACTCTGGAAAATTTGAAGACAGGTGGGTATATTTAAGGCCACAAGCAAAGTGTATCTGGACGAAAAATCTTCCTGAAATAATTTATTTGCCGGTAGCGCACGGAGAAGGGAAATTTGTTACTAAAAGTAAAGAAATCTTACAGGGTTTAAGAAAAAATCAGCAGATTGTTTTTCAGTATTGCGACAAGCAGGGAAAATTCGCGGGATATCCAGAAAATCCTAACGGCTCAGTGGATAATATCGCGGGGATTTGCGATAAAACCGGAAGGGTCTTAGGTTTAATGCCGCATCCGGAAAGGCATGCTTCTTTTTATCAGCATCCAAAATGGACTAGTGTAAAATCACAAGCAAACAAAGAAGGCGATGGGCTTAAGATGTTTAAGAATGGAGTGGAATATGCGAGAAAAAATTTATGATGATGAACCAAAGGAATACTGCGGTTTATTCGGTATCGTAAATAATCGGCATGCCAGCTGGTTGACTTACCTTGGCCTTTATGCATTACAGCATCGGGGGCAGGAGGCATGCGGGATTGTTACCGGGCATAACGGTATGCTCTCTGTGCATAAAGAAATGGGATTGGTAAGCGATGTCTTTAACGAGCAGGTATTGAATAAATTAAAAGGCTCCATGGCTGTGGGGCATGTGCGCTATTCTACTACCGGCTCAAGCGTTTTAAAAAATTCCCAGCCGCTGCTCATTGATTATGCCAAAGGCTCAATCTGTATCGCGCATAACGGAAATTTGGTGAATTCGCTGCAGCTGCGCCAATATTTGGAAAAAACCGGATCGATCTTTCAGACTACCACGGATTCAGAGATTATCATTCATCTTATGGCCAGGAGTAAATCACGCGGCTTGGAAGAGAGCCTGGTCTATGCGCTAAAAAGAATTAAAGGCGCGTATTCTTTGGTAATGATGGACAATTCTACGCTCATTGGGGTGCGGGATCCTTGTGGTTTCCGGCCGCTTTGCCTAGGGAAGTTAAAAAATTCCTGGTGCCTAGCTTCGGAGACTTGCGCCTTTGATTTAATCGGCGCGAAATTTATCCGGGAAATTGAGCCGGGTGAAATCGTCTTTTTAAAATCCGATTCTTTAAGGTCAATAAAGCCCAAAGAATTACAACATAAAAATAAGTTTTCCTTCTGTACTTTTGAACATGTCTATTTTTCCCGTCCGGATTCAATAGTTTTTGGAGAAACCGTGCATTCGGTGAGGCGTAAGCTTGGAGAACAATTGGCCAAAGAACATCCCGTGGATGCGGATTTTGTCGTGCCAGTCCCGGATTCAGGGTTTTCCGCGGCTTTAGGTTATTCCAAAGAATCAGGCATTCCTTTGGAGATGGGAATTATCAGGAATCATTATGTGGGCAGGACCTTTATCCAGCCTGCGCAGGATACGCGCGATTTAGGGGTGCGGGTAAAATTTAATTTACTCAAAGACATTTTAAAAGGTAAACGGATCATCGTTGTGGATGATTCGATTGTGCGCGGCACAACTTCAAAGATCCGCGTGCGTAACTTACGGCGCGCTGGGGTAAAAGAAGTGCACTTGAGGATCTCTTGTCCACCGCACCGCTTCCCGTGTTTTTACGGGATCGATTTTCACCGTTCCTCCGAGTTGATCGCTAATAAATACGAATCATTAGAAAAAATCAGGCAATACCTGGAGGTTGATACTTTAGGATATTTAAGCCTGGAGGGGATGCTGAATTGCCTGAAGAATCCACATAATTTCTATTGTACTGCCTGTTGGATGGGGAAATACCCAATCATTGCGGAAAAGAAATACAGCAAATTTTCTTTAGAAGAACATTGTTGCGGCCAAGGAGAAATTTTACAAGGAAAAACAAATGGATAAAATTACTTACAAGAATTCCGGAGTGGATATTTCAGCAGCCAATATTTTTAAAAAGCGGATCAAGCCTTTGGTGAGAAAATCTTTTCGTAAAGAAGTTTTAAGGGATATTGGGGGTTTCGGAAGTTTT
Source organism: Candidatus Omnitrophota bacterium (assembly GCA_028717765.1). The sequence continues at coordinate 2,599 of JAQUNE010000181.1, forward strand.
TTCCGCCTGCTCAAAGGAAAATTCCGTGATCCGGTTTTGGTTTCTTCGGCAGACGGGGTAGGGACAAAATTAAAGATCGCTGGATTAGTAAATAAACATGATACTGTGGGGATAGACGCGGTAGCGATGAATGTGAATGATATTCTTTGTACCGGTGCCGAGCCTTTGTTCTTTTTGGATTATATTGCTTATAGCAATGTCAGGGGATCTGTTTTGGTGGATATCATTAAGGGGATAAACCGCGGTTGCCTGGAGTCAGCTTGCGCTTTAGTCGGCGGTGAGACTGCCCAGATGCCGGGAATGTACAAGCAAGGAGAATATGATATTGCTGGTTTTTGCGTGGGTGTTGTGGAGAGAAATAAGATTATTGACGGTACGAAAATTCGGTCTGGAGATATTGTGATCGGCTTAGCTTCTAGTGGCCTACATTCTAACGGGTATTCTTTGATAAGAAAGGTATTTTCCGAAAATGAATTAAAAAAACTCTCTAGCGAATTATTGACTCCGACACGCATTTATGTCAAGCCGGTACTTTCATTATTGGCTAATGCCACTGCCGCGCAGCGCCGGGCGGTTAAGGGGCTGGCGCATATTACCGGCGGAGCTTTTTATGATAAGATTGCCCGG
>JAQUNE010000182.1 GCA_028717765.1 Candidatus Omnitrophota bacterium
CCTTCTAATCCTTTATTTACTACGAGTCTAAGTGTAGCACTTTTTTCGCCTTTGTCAAGTTAAATTATGTTCTTTTTTTTGCTTTAGAAACCTAAGTAAAGCGCTAATGATTGCCATGGGGCTTGGTGGGCAACCCGGAATATGCAACACTACGGGCAATATATCCTTTAGCGCGCCTTCAACATAGTAGGAATCTTGAAAAACACCCCCATTTAAAGCGCAATCCCCGCAGCTAATCACAAATTTCGGTTCGGGCATAGCCTCATAAGTCTTTTTTAGAGCTAGTAACATGTTTTTTGAAACCGGACCAGTAACCAGAAGCGCATCAGCATGCCGCGGAGAAGCGACAAAATTCACCCCAAACCTCTGGATATCATAAAACGGGTTATTCGTAGCAATAATCTCCGATTCACAGGCGCCGCACGAACCGGTATCTACTTCGCGGATATATAAGGATCTGGCGAACTTTTGCTGAATTAAAGCTTTTAACTCCTTACCAGCAGACTCTAATCCTTTTACCAAGTCCGGCTCAATTTGCTTTGATACCACTCCCTTTAAAACTCTTTCCTTTAATATTCTATGCATTTTTATAAGTCGTTTCCCGAATAAGAGAGGTCAAAACTCTTGTTACAAAGTGGAAAATCCGGAATAATGTTGCCCAAAACAGCAAAAGAAAGCCCCTGCCAATTATGAAAAGAAGCATCAACAATTTTGCAGCGCTCAATTACTCCAGAGGTATTGGTTTTTACCCAATATAATACCGGCCCTCTCCATCCTTCTACGTATCCTAATGCCGTACCCGCCTTAACAGGTAAAGCAGGATTTATCGTTTCTCTACCGGCAAGCTTACTAAGAAATTCCCTGATCAGGCGGTTAGATTCTTTGACTTCTGAGATCCTTACTCTAAGCCTGGCAAGCACATCTCCGGATTCTTCGGTCGCCATCTTAAACTTCGCTTCTTTATAGATCCCCGGAAAATATTTGCGTAAATCTGTGGGAATCCCAGAGGCGCGCGCGGCCAAGCCGACAATCCCCAAATCCCTGGCGGTTTTCTTTCTCAGCACTCCAGTTGTATCCACCCTGTCCATAAAAGATATGCTGGAATTTAAAATCTGCGTTAACTGATTGAAATCACGCATAATCTTATCCAGGGAATCAACTAACAATACCTTTTTATCCTGGTTACAATCTATGAGCATGTTTCCGATCAGGTTTATATTTTTAAGATACCTTGATCCGGTGATTTTCTCATTTAACTGTAAAACCGCCTCCTTAATCAGAGAGGCGTAAGCCGCAGGAAAACTAAAACCCACATCCAGGGCAATTCCGCCGATATCATTAACGTGGTTATAAATTCTTTCCAATTCTAAAAAGATACCTCTTAAATAAGCAACCTCTTTAGGAACATCTATCCGGGAGATTTTTTCTAGCGCCATAGTAAATGCCAGGCTATGCGCAAAAGCGCTATCGCCAGAAACCCTCTCAGAGATCAAAATTCCTTGCTCTAAAGACTTGCCTTCGAAAACTTTTTCTACTCCCCGATGCGTAAAGCCTAATCGAAGCTCCAAATTCACTATCGGCTCTCCCGCGACACTAAAGCGAAAATGCCCTGGGCCAATAATTCCTGCGTGCACCGGACCTACAGGAACTTCAAAAACTCCCTCTCCTTCTACCTTGCCAAACTTATATTCCTCTAGCTGGCCAGGTTCGCTCTTGCAAAAATCCTTACGCAACGGAAAATTCCCCTTCGGCCAAACTTCATCGTGCAGATTCAGCCGCCTTAAATCAGGATTCCCTCTGGGCTCTATGCCAAACATTTCTTTGATTTCTCTTTCAAAAAGGCTGGCAGAATAAATATTTTTTGCCAAAGAATCAAAATATGGATTATCTTGTGCGATATCTGTAGTAACTACTACCCACTGTGCTTTCTTTAAACTCACAAACACACAGTTCAAGGAAAATCTATTTTCCGCCGAACGCTCGTCAACAGCAAAAAGCATTTCCACCGGCGAAGGCAAACCCTTATGCAGATTCAGGCAGGTCTGAGCAAATTCGGTATTTTTTACGCTTATATAGAGCTCATCTGGATATTGTAAAGTTTCAACCATCTTTATGCTCCTTGTAAAACTCTTATCGCGCAAACGAAACCGCCCTTAAAAATCCAAGGCAAAATAATTCCTACAACAGCAATCTGGATGAAAAGAAATAGAAATGCGATTTTTGAACTTAAAGGCTCGCCCCTTACCGCCATTTCCTTTGGCTTGTTCCCAAAAATGATTTTTCCAAAATGATAGATCAGCGCGCCAAAAATAACCACAATAAACAACAAAAGTAGCCCGCAAGCCAAATAATTTCCTTTCATAAAAGTAGCGATAATAATGATGATTTCGCTCATAAAAATCGCGAAAGGAGGAAAACCGGTTAAAGCGAATACCCCGAGAATTGCCATCGTCCCGCAAAAAGGCATTACTTTAATTACTCCTTTAATGGCATTCATATTATGCTTCTTGTAGGCACCCACGATATTGCCCGCGCTAAAAAACATTAAAGACTTTGTCACTGCATGGTTAAAAACATGCAGCAAGGCCCCAAAAAAACCCAAGGGCGTTCCCAGGCTAAAACCAATAGAAATGATCCCGATATGCTCAATGCTGCTATAAGCAAGCAGGCGTTTTAAATCTTTCTGCACGAGCAGAAACCCACAGGAAATTACCAATGAGATCAAGCCTAGAAGCAGCATCAAATTACCAACATATGCAGGGCCTAAAGTTTTGTTTACAATAATTGCGAAACGTAAGATCGCGTAAATGGCGGTTTTTAACAAAACCCCGGAAAGCAGTGCGCTAATCGGAGCTACTGCCTGGCTATGCGCATCCGGTAACCAGGTATGCATTGGCGCAAGGCCGGCTTTAGTGCCATAGCCGACTAAGATAAAAATAAAGGCAATTTTTATGATATTCGCATCAAACCTTCCGGCAGCACTGACCATATAACTCCAATTCAGGCTTTTGATACTACCGGTAATAGAAAATGCGTAAGAGAAAAGAATCGTGCCTAAAAGTGCAAAAATAATCCCTACTGAACAAATAATAATGTACTTCCAGGCAGCCTCCACGGATTGCTTAGTATTATAAAACCCGACCAGAAAAGCAGAAATCAAGGTCGTCATTTCTATTGCTACCCAGAGCATCCCTAAGT
>JAQUNE010000183.1 GCA_028717765.1 Candidatus Omnitrophota bacterium
TCCAATCTTGATTCAGGGATATTTTCCGCGATCCAGCTCGCAGGTATTGCCGCTTTGGAAGGCCCGGATGACCATATTAAAAATATGTGCCGGATCTACCAGGAGAGAAGGGACTGTTTAATTCAAGGATTAAGTGCTTTAGGTTGGCAGGTAACCGCACCTAAGGCCACATTTTATCTCTGGATCAGAGTTCCCAAAAAACTTGGTTCGATAAAATTCGCCTCTCTCTTATTAGAAAAAGCAAATCTTGTAGTTACTCCGGGTGTAGGTTTTGGAAAATCCGGCGAAGGCTATATCCGCATGGCTTTAACTGTGCCTGTGGAAAGAATACAAGAAGCGCTGCGGCGCCTTAAGAAAATTTCTTAAATGTTGGTGACGTGTTTCCTTGGCGTAGGTTCGAATTTGGGGAATAGAAAGAGATTTATTAAGCTAGCTTTAGAAAAATTAAGCAAATTGAAGGGAACAAAAATTATTAAAGTATCTAGGACGATTGAAACTAAACCCGTAGGCGGGCCACCTGGCCAGGGGGAATTTTTAAACGCTTGCCTTAAAATCGAAACCAGCCTTTCGCCATCTGCTTTATTAAAAAATCTGAAAAATATCGAGCTTGAACTAGGCAGGAAAAAAACCGTGCGTTGGGGTCCAAGAAGCATTGATTTGGATATTTTGCTTTATGGGAATAGAATTATCAAACGCAAAGAATTAAAAGTTCCGCATCCAAAGATGCTAGAGCGCGAGTTTGTCTTAAGGCCATTATTAGAAATTTTATGAAGATCGTACGCGGTATCAAGTTAATGCAAGAAATTTCCCATAGGCAAAAGAGCAAAGGTAGAAGTATTGGTTTTATTCCAACCATGGGGGCGTTACATGAGGGGCATTTGAGCTTAATTCGAAAGGCGCGCAGAGAAAATGATTTTCTCGTGGTAAGCATATTTGTTAACCCTACCCAGTTTGGAAGAAATGAGGATTTTGGCAAATATCCGCGTGTTTTAAAAAAAGATGCCTTGCTTTGTAAAAAAGCAGGTGTAGATGCTATTTTTTATCCCTTTGCCAAAGAAATGTATCCATCTGAATACAAAACTTACGTAGAGGTTGAAGATTTAAGCCAGGTATTGTGTGGAAAATTCCGTCCCGGGCACTTTAGAGGTATGGCTACTGTGGTAAATAAGTTGTTGAATATCGTCAGCCCCAATCGGGCTTATTTTGGCCAAAAAGATGCGCAGCAGGCAGTAATCATTAGAAAAATGGTTAGTGATTTAAATCTGCCGGTAAAAGTAGAAGTATTGCCTACAGTGCGCCAAGCAGACGGTTTAGCTTTAAGCTCAAGAAATACTTACCTTAAACCACAAGAAAGAAAAGACGCCTTGGTTTTATCCCAATCCTTAAAATTAGCAAAGAATTTAATTAGGCAGGGTAAGGTTGATAGCCAGGCAATCATTAAGGCAATGGCTAAATTGATCAGAGTAAAAAAGAACGCAAAGATTGATTATATTGCGATAGTCGACGCGCAAAATTTAAAGCCTTTAAAAAAAGTTTCTGGAAAATGCCTGATAGCTTTGGCAGTACGGATTGGTAAAACCAGACTAATTGATAACTTAAAAATATGACTAAAAAATTAAAAATCGCGATTATCGGATGTGGTGCCATCGGTGGTTCTTTAGCTAAGGCGATCGTAGAGGATTTTTCCAGGGAGTCAGAGTTGGTCGCTCTCTACGATAAGGTCCCTTTAAAGGCAGGTGATCTATCGAAGCGGGTTTGCAAAAAGAAAAATTTAGCGGTTAAGGATTTAAAGGAGTTAATTAATAAGGCAGAATTAGTGATTGAGGCTGCTTCTGCCAAGAGTTCTTGGGAGATAGCACAGCAGGTGTTAGCTAAAAAGCGTAACATCATGATTATGAGCGTAGGCGGAGTAATTGACCGTTTAAAAGAGCTTAAAGGTTTAGCCGGAAAAAATAACTCCAGGGTTTATATCCCCAGCGGAGCCGTCTGTGGTATTGACGCTTTAAAAGCGGTGAGCCTAAAAAAAATAAAAAAAGTCCTGCTTACAACACGTAAGAATCCTTTATCTTTTAAAGGCAATGAATATCTGGCAAGTAAGGGGATAGACTTAAGCAAGATTAAGAAAGATACGATTTTATTTCAAGGACCTGCTAAAGAAGCTGTAAAATTATTTCCCCAAAATATTAATGTGGCTTCGGTATTAAGTATTGCCGGCATCGGAGAGAATAAAACCCAGGTAAGGATCATCGCTTGTCCAAGTGTAGGCAAGAATATCCATGAGGTGACTATTGATTCAGAGGCAGCTACGATATTTACCCGCGCAGAGAATATTTTACATCCGCTTAACCCAAAGACAAGTTTCTTGGCGGCTCTATCGGCAATTGCGGTTTTAAAACAGATTTTAGAACCGGTGAAAATCGGGACTTAAAATGATAAGTGAAGGGAGGTGAAACAAAACATGGCAGAAAAAGTCGTGAAGTTAGGAGTAAAGAGAGAAAAAGGTTACCTTTATTACATCGATAAACAGGGTGATGTTTCCTGTGCAAAGATGGCAAGGGGTGCGAAAAAAGGCGGTAGCCCCAAAAAGGTAGCAAAGGCTGGCATCAAGAGAAAAGAAGGCTATCTTTATTTCTTGGATAAACAGGGAGATATCTCCTGCGCCAAGATGAAAAGAGGCGGCAAGAAAAAAAAGAGATAAGTTATAAAAGAGAAAACATGGGGACGCTCCTGGATTTACCAGAAGCGTCCCCTAGATTTTATGTATTTATCATATGGAAAATTCTATTATTATCCGGGGAGCCAAGGAACATAACTTAAAAGATATTAATCTGGAATTGCCCCGCAATAAACTCATCGTGATCACCGGTTTATCCGGTTCAGGAAAATCTAGCCTTGCCTTTGATACGATTTATGCTGAAGGCCAACGCAGGTTTGTGGAGAGTCTTTCCAGCTATGCCCGTCAGTTCTTAGAGCAGTTACAAAAGCCTGATGTGGAATCTATCGAAGGCTTATCTGCGGCGATCGCCATTGAGCAGAGGACTGCCAGTAGTAACCCACGCTCTACCGTAGCCACCCAGACTGAAATTTACGATTACTTAAGGCTGCTTTTTGCGCGGATTGGCAAGGTGCATTGTTACCAATGCGGCCAGCCAATTGAAAGGCAGACTTCTCAGGAGATCG
>JAQUNE010000184.1 GCA_028717765.1 Candidatus Omnitrophota bacterium
ATATTACCAGCTATATCCCAACTAATGTGATTTCCATTACTGACGGCCAGATTTATCTGGAAAACGATTTATTTTATGCGGGGGTAAGGCCTGCGATAAATGTAGGATTATCGGTTTCCCGAGTGGGAGGTAAAGCCCAGAAAAAGGCAATGAGAAAAGTTGCGGGTAAGCTACGTTTGGATCTGGCACAATACAGAGAGCTGGTGGCGTTTACACAGTTTGGCACGGAATTGGACAAGACTACACAGGCGCAATTAAATAGAGGGGAGCGCGTGGTTGAGATCTTAAAGCAGGGAGAGTTTGCTCCGCTTTCTATCCCGCAACAGGTAATAATTATTTACTATGCTACTCAAGGGCATCTCGATGATTTACCGGTACAAAAAATAAAAAAATTTGAGGGGGAGTTACACCAATATTTGCAAAAAGAGCATCCGGAGATTGAAGAGGAAATCGTAAGTAAGGATGACTTAAGCGAAGAATTAATCAGGAAGCTAGATAGTATGATCGTAGATTTTAAGGCGCAATTTAATAAAACTAATTAAAAATGGTCCAATCGTTAAAAACCATAAAAAACCGTATCCGCAGTATTCAAAATACCGAAAAGGTTACTAATGCCATGCAGATGGTTTCAGCGTCAAAATTGAACCGGATCGATAATTTACTTTTTACGATCAGGCCGTATTTTAAAAAATTAGAATCGCTTTTTTATAATCTGGCCCAGAACAGACAAAGCGCAGGAGCCTTTGTTAGTCCATATTTGCGGGAAAGTCCTGTGCAGGGGAATGTTGTGCTTTGCCTTTTAACTTCGGATAACGGTTTATGCGGGGCATATAATAATAATATCATCCACCTGGGGCAAGATTTTATCCGTAACAGAGATGGAAAGGTGAAATTAGTGATCATCGGGAAAAAGGGTTTTAAATATTTCGGCAACCGGGGATACGATGTTTTACATTCTTACATCGGGATAAACGGAAAATTTAGCGAAAAGATTTGTGATGAAATTACCGATTATTTAACGAACCTCTTTTTATCTAGCCAAGCCGATGAAATCTTTTTAGGGTTCACACATTTTCAAACCGCGCTAGTCCTTAAGCCGACGATAATTAAATTCTTGAATATCGAGAGCAAGCAGGGGGAAGATATTGATTATCTTTTTGAGCCAAATCCGCAAAAAATCTTGGAAGAAATTGTTCCTCGGTATATTTCCTTTAAATTAAGGCTGGTCCTTTTGGAGGCGTTTACCTCCGAGCATGCTGCCAGGACCGTGGCAATGAAGTCAGCTACGGAAAACGCCAAAGAATTACTGCATAAACTGATTCTTTTAAGAAATAAGGTACGTCAGGCAAATATTACGCGGGATATTTTAGAAATTATTTCATCCGCTGAAGCATTGAAAGGATAAAACTTATGTCTGTAGGAGAAATTATACAGGTTATCGGGCCAAGTGTCGATCTACGGTTTCCGGAGAATGAATTACCGCAACTCTTCAACGCGATTAAAATTGATTATCCTGAAAGAGGGATTAACTTGACCCTGGAGGTTTCTCAGGATATCGGAAATAATATCGTGCGTTGCATTGCTTTAGGTTCTACTGACGGTTTGGTACGCGGGATGCATGCAAAAGACCTCGGTTCCCCGATTACCGTGCCTATCGGCCGGCAAACATTAGGCAGGGTATTTAATTTGCTGGGAGAAACTATTGATGGTAAAGGCGCTTTGGAGCATCCGGAAATACGTAATCCCATCCATAGAAAATCGCCATCTTTTGAGGAACAGCTGCCGATTTCCAATATGCTGGAAACCGGTTTAAAAGTAATCGATTTGTTAGCGCCAATTCCCCGAGGAGGAAAAGTAGGGTTATTTGGAGGTGCAGGCGTAGGTAAGACTGTGATTGTGATGGAATTAATCCGTACCATTGCTACGGAGCACGGAGGAGTTTCTGTATTTGCTGGGATCGGCGAACGTACCAGAGAGGGGAATGAACTTTTTCTCGAATTAAATGAATCGGGAGTCATAAACAACAGCGCTTTGGTATTCGGGCAGATGAACGAGCCGCCGGGAGCGCGCTTACGTGTCGGCTTATCCGCACTTACCATGGCAGAATATTTCCGGGATGTGGAAAGAAAAGACGTGCTTTTATTTATCGATAATGTCTTTCGCTACATTCAAGCAGGCTCGGAAGTTTCTACTTTGCTTGGCCGCATGCCTTCTGCGGTGGGATATCAGCCTAATCTTTCCACAGAGGTAGCGCTGCTTGAGGAACGCATTGCCTCTACGAGAAATGGGGCAATCACCTCTATCCAGGCAGTTTATGTGCCGGCTGATGATTTAACTGATCCTGCGCCTGCTGCCGTTTTTTCGCACTTAGACGCAAAAATTGTCCTCTCTCGGCAAATTGCAGAGCTGGGAATTTACCCTGCAGTTGATCCGTTGGATTCAACCTCAAGAATTATGGAGCCAAGGGTGCTGGGCGAAGAGCATTGCAATACTGCACAGGCGGTACAGAAAGTCTTGCAAAGATATAAAGATCTAAGGGATATTATTTCTATTTTAGGGATTGATGAACTGGCTGATGAAGATAAACTGATTGTTGCGCGCGCACGCAAGCTCCAGAGGTTTTTTTCCCAGCCTTTTTTTGTTGCCGAGGCTTTTACCGGTATAAAAGGTAAATATGTGAAATTAGAAGAGACGATTAAAGGTGTGGAAATGATTATTGACGGAAAGCTCGATGATTTGCCGGAACAGGCATTTTACATGGTGGGTACTATTGAAGAGGCAATTGCTAAAGCTGGGCAGATCAATAAATAGGAAAGATAAATGGCGCATCCGGATTTTTTTATTTCTATTGTTACTCCCGAAAAAATAGTTTATGAAGGAAGGGCGGTTTCTCTTGTAGCGCCTGCTGAGTTAGGGTATTTAGGAGTTTTAGCTAACCACGCCCCTTTTATCGCGAATACGGTTTCCGGAAAAATTATCATTAAGGATGACTCTGGTAAAGCCACAACTATTCATGCGCAAGGTAAGGGTTTTTTAGAAGTTCTGAAAAATCAAGTAACACTGCTTTTATCAGGAGTTTCAGAGAGTTAGGTTACCAAAAGAAGTGGATTTTTACTTGTATCTTTAAGTAGCCAAATTGTTTTTTTGTGCTATACTAAATAAACGCTTAATCTCCCTT
>JAQUNE010000185.1 GCA_028717765.1 Candidatus Omnitrophota bacterium
AAGGATAAAGAAGATTTCCGTATTTTAGTTTTACCTGACCATGCTACACCGATAGCTTTAAAGACCCATGTTGCTGATCCGGTTTTGTTCGGGATATACGGTACAGGGATTATTGGTAAAGGTTTTGTGAAGTATTCTGAAAAAGAAGCAGGTAACTCTGATCTGGTTTTTGAAAACGGGCCTGCATTAATGGAATATTTTATCAAAAGAAATTAATTTATTGATGAATTCTCTGGTTATCGCCATATCAGCTTTGGCCTGTTTCTTTTGGGCGTACCGTTTTTTTGCCAAAAAATTGGATGCGCTTTGGGATATGGACCCTAAGCGCTCGACACCGGCTTTTGCGAAATACGATAGTGTAGATTATATTCCGGCAAAAAACTGGTTGGTTTTGTTCGGGCATCATTTTTCTTCTATTGCCGGCGCAGGCCCGATTGTCGGCCCGGTAATTGCGGTAATGCTCTGGGGGTGGCTGCCGGCCTTAATCTGGGTAGTTTTCGGGACAATTTTTATTGGCGCAATCCATGATTATGGCTCTTTGATTACTTCGGTGAGAGAAGGCGGTTCTTCAATTGCTGATATCGCACAACATGTAATCTCTAGGCGTGCAAAAATTATTTTTTCTGTATTTGTCTGGCTGGCTCTAATCCTGGTAATCGCGGTATTTGCTTATTTATGCGCAGATACCTTTGTCAAAGAACCTAAAATCGTCCTGCCTTCACTGGGGTTAATACCAGTGGCAATGCTCGTAGGTTTTTTATTGTACCACTTAAGGGTGAACAGCGTTTTAGCGACGATCTTAGGGTTGGTTTGTTTAGTGGGTTTGCTTTTTTTAGGCAATATCCTACCGGTTTCCGGTAGCATCCAGGTTTGGCTGATAGTTTTATTTGTTTATTGTTTTTTTGCTTCGGTTTTACCGGTAAATATCCTTTTGCAGCCGCGGGATTATCTTTCGAGTTTCTTGTTATTTTTTGGAGTAGGGGCAGGGTATCTTGGGTTAGTACTTACCCGTCCAAAAATCAGTATGCCTTATTACCACCATTGGAATTCAACAGAAGGTTATCTTTGGCCGATGTTATTTGTCACAGTGGCCTGTGGAGCGGTTTCTGGTTTTCATGCGCTTATAGCAAGTGGAACTTCTTCAAAGCAGATTGCTAATGAACGACACGTGAAACGCATAGGATTTGGCGGTATGATCGCTGAAGGAATAGTAGCTGTGTTAGCGATTGTCGCCGCAGGGATCCTCTTCTCCGGCGGGCAAGATTTCAATAGTAAACTAAGCAGCCTTACTCCGATCGGGATCTTTGGGCAGGGGTATGGAAAATTGACCAAAGGCGTTTTAAGCGGTTATGGCCCGTTTATCGCGATCACTATTTTAAATGCTTTTATTCTTACAACCCTGGATACTGCGACCAGGATATCGCGTTATCTAACTGAAGAATTGTTTTCTTTAAAAAACCGTTATTTTTCAACTTTTATTATCATTGTTTTAAGTTCAGCCTTAGCTTTTAGCGGCAAATGGCAGAAGATCTGGCCTGTTTTTGGCGCATCGAACCAGCTGGTTGCGGCTTTGGCATTATTTGTTTTAAGTTGCTGGCTGCTTTCTAAAAGGAAATCAACAAAATTAATCCTCTGGTCGGCATTCTTTATGCTGATTACCAGTGTAGGGGCTTTATGCTTACAGGCAGTTAAATATTTCTTTAGCAAAGACGTTGTGCTTTTTATCACTTCTTTATCTTTAATCGTATTAGCAGGTTTTATGGTTTATGAAGTTATGCCAGTAATTTTTCAGAAGAAAGGAAAAAATGAGTAGGGGCTTGATTGTACAGAAATTTGGTGGTTCCTCAGTAGCAAATGTGGAGCGCATTCAGAATGTGGCAAAAAGAGTCGCTAGCTATAAGAAAAATGGATATGATGTGGTGGTGGTAGTATCTGCTTTAGGAGATACTACAGATGAGTTAATCGAATTAGCGAATCAGATTAATTCTGATCCTGCGGAACGCGAAATGGATATGTTGCTTTCTACGGGAGAGCAGATCTCTGTGGCTTTATTAGCAATGGCAATCCACAAATTAGGCTTGGAAGCAATATCTTTTACCGGAGCCCAGGTAGGCATTATTACTGATACGTCCCACACCCGCGCTCGAATTATTAAAATTAATGCCGATAAAATCCGTGAAGAATTAAAAAAAGGAAAGATTGTGATTGTTGCCGGTTTTCAAGGGGTAACCCTTTCGCAGGAGATTACGACTTTAGGCAGGGGCGGCTCGGACCTAACCGCGGTTGCCTTAGCAAAAGAATTGCTTGCCCGTGAATGTGAGATTTATACTGATGTCGATGGGATCTATACTACTGATCCGCGCATTGTTCATAAGGCAAAAAAAATCCCCGCAATTACCTATGACGAGATGCTGGAAATGGCATCTTTAGGTGCCCAGGTAATGCAGGCGCGCTCCATTGAAGTAGCGAAAAAATTTGATGTGCCGATACATGTGCGTTCTTCATTTTCCAATAATAGCGGAACGATGATTATTAAGGAGGTTAAAAGAATGGAAGACGTAGTCGTCACTGGTATAACGATAAATAAAAACGAAGCTAAAATTACCATTTGTAATGTTCCGGACCGTCCCGGTGTGGCGGCAAAGATATTTAAAGAATTATCTGAGAACGAGGTAAATGTTGATATGATCGTGCAGAATGTTTCTCATACTCGCTCTACCGATATTTCTTTCACGGTGAGTAAGTCGCAAGTACATAAGACCTTAAAGATTACTAAAAAAGTAGCTAAGAATATCCAGTCTGGCGAAGTATTAGCGGATGAAGATATTGCCCGGGTTTCTGTGGTGGGAGTAGGAATGAAGTCTCATCCTGGAGTAGCTGCGAAAATGTTCGAAGTTTTGGCGCAAAATAAAATTAATATTGAAATGATTTCTACATCGGATATCAGTATATCTTGTATCATTAAGAAAAAATTCGCTGAAACTGCTGTGAAAAGTTTACATGGAAAGTTTGGTCTGGGAAAATAGGAGACTATATGTCTAAAGTCAAATTATTCGATACTACTTTACGCGACGGCTCTCAGGGAGAGGGAATTTCCTATTCGGTGACGGATAAACTGCGCATTATTGAGGAGTTGGATAGGCTGGGGATCCATTATGTTGAAGGTGG
>JAQUNE010000186.1 GCA_028717765.1 Candidatus Omnitrophota bacterium
ATCAGCAGCCAGATATACTTCTTTGGCTTCCGGTGCTATAAAGGAAAAGGCGATTTCGTTTATCTTAGGAAGCTCTTCCTTAAGGATCTCTTTCATTTTCTCATTAAGTAAGGGCATGGTTTCTTTATGTTTTGTTTTAGCAGGAACGATAAATTCAGGAGCCGAGCCGCCCTTTTCCTGAATAATGATCTCCCGGGATAAGCTGTAATAATCTTTGGTGCCGCGGCAATATTTATCATAACCTAAAACTGTCATCCCTTCGCTCTGGGCTTCCTTTAGTTTGACGTTTACGTGGATCATATTGCTGAATAACTTTCCTTTAAAATCCGTGCGGATACGGTCCAAGATCTTAAAAGAATGGCGTAGGCGAGAATCAAAGTTAGTCACGAGAACCTGGTAATTAACCTGATGGTTCAACCTGTCTCTGACGAGATTGATCACTTCAGTAAGCTGGCTCAATCCTTCCAGGGAAAAACGGCTTGCTTCCACAGGAACGATGATCTCATTGCTGGCACGCAAGGCATTGATCGTAAGGATCCCGAGGTTCGGCGGACAGTCGATCAAGACATAATCATAATGGGCGTCAAAATTATTCAGCACATCCCAAAGACGGCTTTCTCGGCTGATCTCACCGGCTAATTCCTGCTCTAAAGTTCCCAGGACAATACTTGAGGGTGCGATATCAAAATTCGAACCGACATTCTTAATAATTTCGTTAATCCGTACTTTTTTATTGGTTAATTTTGAGAGAACGTTATAAATACTTAAATCTGATTTAATATTCAAACCGGAGGTGGCATGCGCCTGGGGGTCTAAATCAACCAGTAAGACTCTCCTATTATTGCTCGCAAGGCAAGCTGCCAGATTAATTGCAGTAGTGGTTTTTCCGCATCCCCCTTTTTGATTCGCGATAGCGATAATCCGTCGCATAATTCGCCCTCCTTGATTAGTTATCTTTTAATAATCCTACGTTATCTATATAAACTACGCCATTACTTTCTTTGGTATTCCATTCCTCGACGATAAATGCGATCGATGACATATCTGTCCAATCGGTAATATTTTTAAATTCTGATAAAGGGATCGTATAATCTCCCCATTTATAGGGGATATTTTTCACGTAAATTTCTGATTTCTCACGGAAGGCATTAGTAAATTCCACCCTTAAAGAGATAGTGTCGCGGAAATTGGTTTTTTTCACGGAAAAACCAAGTGCTTTAAACCTGGCGACATTAAGGTTATTCAAATCAATGGAGTAGATTTCTTTAGAGGCGGGGTCAAAATTAAAATTGATCTTCGCAGCACCGTGCTGTAAAAGCAAGGCGAACTGGGCTTTCGCAGGCTGATTTTTCTTTAAGGAAACAAAGGAAAACACAAGAAAGCCGAGCAAAAATGATAAAACAATCACCAAGAAATTTTTTATTGCAGGGTGTTTCTTGCTTTTCTTTTTCTTTTTCTGAGAGGCATCCAGATAAATTTTAGCCAGATGCTCGTAAATATCTTTTTTGTCCATTTTCTTTTTATCTATATTTACTTTTTATAACACAAAAGCGTTAGGATGTCAATAGTTATGATTATAAAGGATACTTCAAATATTCAGGGATATCTTTTCCGATCAGTGTATAAAAATTCGACAAGTGCTGCCGGAATAAACGGTCGAACCCTCCATGCGGGTCCTCTCCTGCCCACCAGAACCAATCGCTTCCTTCACAGATCAACATTTGTTTCCAGGCAAGCTCTAAATTCTGCGCAGAGATTTTTGCGTTATCGCGTTCCAATTCTTTTCTTGCAGTTGCCAAATACTCCCAGGCTTTTATTTTCGTTGGGTTACCGATCCATTTTCCAAAATCTCCAAATATCCAGGAACCGGCAGCCAATCTTTTAATTTCTTTCTTTGGCGGATGCGCCTCCAGGTATTCGCTGACTGTCACAGTCTTTAAAAATTTTGCTTTGGATAATTCCTGGTAAAGCAATTCCAGAAAATCATGCCCGTCATTAGTATAATATTCCCAGGCATTCTCTCCGTCCATCGCCAAGGTCACTAAAATATCTTCGTCCTTAAACGACGTAGCAATATTCTCCAAATGGTTTAATAAATCAGTCACCGCGTCTTTCGCGTTCCAACGGTGATAAACAAAGCCCAGTAGGTCAGAAAGGTTGCGGTCGCGAAAAATAATATTTAAGTTCCCACCGTCTCGTCTTAGTAAATGCGGCTGGTAAAGCAAGCGGGTGTCGCGTTTTTTTAGTTTCAGGGATTTAAAAAGAATTGCTTCATCAGCGACGATCCAGTTGATCCCGGCATCAATAATATATGGCAGGATATGCTCGCAGACCGATTGTTCAGATGGCCACATCCCATAAACACGCTCTCCGAAGCGCGCCTTAAAAAAATGCAAGGCAAGCTCAATTTGCTCCCAGGCATCTTCCGGAGAAGAAAAATTATTTCTGGGAAGCACGGCTTTAGTATTCGCCTCTCTGGCAAGTTTGGTGTTATAAAGTAAAGGCAGGATCGGATGGTAAAATGGTGTGAGCGTAACCTCAATTTGTTTTTTCTCAACAAATTTTTTATACGCAGGAACGATCTCTTCTAAAATATATAATTGTTTATCTAAGACAACGTGCTTCTCTTCTTCAGTGTAAAAACGGCCCTTTGCCACGATCTTTTCTAATTCGGGGAAGGTTTGGCGAAAAACCGGATCAATCCAGGTTAAATTGAACCAGACCTGCAGGTCAAGAAAATCTTGCAGCGAAAATTCCTGGCCATGCTCTCTTTTAAAAAATAATTCATAATAACGCGGATGATAGGCAATTGCCCTTTCTTTATTGATCGAGAAAAAATTCCCCAGGATAAAATTTTTATCATCTTGGGATAACTCTTTAGCGTTCTTATAGGAAAGCTCTAAATATTTATCTTTTACCGTGCGGTTTGTGTAATCTTCCAGCTGCTCTAGCAATGAAGGCACTAGATTAAAAGTTTGGTGGATTGCCGGATACTTCTCCAGTATTGTCACCATATCCAGGTAATCCTTGGTGCCATGCAGCCTTACCCAAGGCATATCAGTCTCATTGGTTAAGAGATTTTTGCAATAGGGTTGGTGCATGTGGAAGATAAAGGCGAGATTTAGCATAGATATAGTTTAAAAAAAG
>JAQUNE010000187.1 GCA_028717765.1 Candidatus Omnitrophota bacterium
ATTGCAGTAGACTATACGATAATCGTAATGGCAAAGGAGAAGTGAGTGCATTTTAGAAGCAAAATTTACGGCGCAGTAACAGTAGGAAAAAGTGGACAGGTAGTTATTCCGGTCAAATTAAGAAAATCTCTCAACATTAAGCCACGAGACCGTCTGATGGTTTTTGTCGAAATTGATAAAAAGATAATCAACCTCATACCGGAATTACTATAGGATAAAAAAATATGCGATGAAAAATTTGGATTCATTGTTTTTAATCACAGGGATGTTAAACAAAAACGAGCAGATTTTTATTCATGGAAAGCGTGTTGCCGGCATTGCCTGCGCTATTGCTAAGAAAATGCAATATTGCGACAAAGGCATCAGGCAAATCCGCTTAGCAGCATTTTTCCATGATATCGGAAAAATCGAGGTGCCGGAAGAAATCCTCAATAAACCGGGCGTTTTAAACGAAAGCGAACTTGCGATAGTTAGGAGGCATCCGGAGTTGGGCTATCAGCTTTTGAAAGATATAAAACCCGAGTCTATAGCTGCGGAGGTGGTGCTTCAACACCACGAAAGACTGGATGGCTCAGGCTATCCTTTCGGCTTGCGTGTCAAGGATATTAATCCTGTTACAAGAATAATTTCGGTTGCCGATGTGATTGAGACGATGGTTTCTCCGCAGGTGTATAGGCCGGCATTAACTATGGATGAGACCCTGCATGATATTAAGCAGAATAGCGGTTTACTATATGATACTAAAGTCGTTGATGCGGTCTTGGCGGTAATCGGGGGGATGGTAAACCAGAAGGATTTTAATGAAGTGTTAATAAAAAGGTTTATGTAGAATGAGAATATTAGGGATTCTGGCTAGTCCGCGCAAAAATAAAAGCAATACCTTAAGGTTACTTAAGCAGGTTTTTTCTGCCGTAGAAGGAGAAGGATTCGCTTTAGAGATTATCTATCTGTGCGACTACAAAATAGAATTCTGCCGGCACTGTGAGGCCTGCCATAAAAACATCTTATCTTGCCCTATGAGAGATGATGCCCGCCTTTTACAGGAGAAAATGTTGGAGGCTGATGCAATTGTTTTTGCCAGCCCGGTATATATACACCATATCACAGGCCACCTAAAAAATCTTTTAGACCGCTCAAGCCACTTTATCCACTGCCAGAGATTGTTGGGGAAATATGTGGCGGCTGTGGCAACATCCGGCGGCGGTCCGCATGATATGGTTTTGGAATACATAAAGGAATACGCTTTGACTTGCGGTGCTCAATATGTGGGAGGAGTTTCTAGCGTAATACCGATTACCGAGGGAGTTAAAAATAAAGCAAAGAATTTAGGCACAGATTTAACAGAGGCAATAACTAAAAAGAAAATGTTTCCTGTTGAACAGGCGACAATTCAGACTCGCAGAGAATATTTTAAGAAAGTTATTGAGGCAATGAAAGATGACTGGGCTGGTGAATACCAGTATTGGAAAGAAAAAGGATGGATATAAATTAGAGGGAAGACCGCTCGACTATGGGATTCTTTAAGAAAAAGCTAAAGGTTCCTCCGGAAGAAGGCGAGCAGCTTTTATGTAGGTTGAGAAAAGCTTTATCTTCGGAGCCTAAGTTTGAGAACAAGAAGATAGATCTCAATACTAATTTTAAGGAAGATTTAAATAGTTATTCTTTAGACGCCATTTTTATTGTGATGGCTTTAGAAAAAGAATTTGATATAGAGATATCCGATGAGGATGCCGAAAAATTCCTGACAGCCGGGAATGTAATAGAATATTTATATGGAACATTAAGACAGGACGATGCCCCGGAGAGCGCTACATGATTTTTAAGAGAATATAATGAAAACTGAACTTTCAGTAGTAGTCTTAACCAAGAATTCTCAGGATATCATAGAAGATTGTCTTAAGAGTGTTTATGGTTGGGTAGGAGAGATTATTGTTGTTGATGATATGAGCATTGATAAAACTATTAAAATAGCAAATAAATTCACCGACAAAATATACGTCAAGAAGTGGATTAGAGAAGGAGCGCATCGTAATTATGCGTATTCGTTGGCTTCATATGATTATATCCTTAGCCTTGATTCCGATGAGCGCGTAACCCTAGAGTTAAAAGAGGAAATCATTAAAATATTTAAAGATGGCCCCGGTTACCTTGGTTATAATATCCCTCATCGTAATTTTATCGGTAACCATTGGATTAAATACGGAGGCTGGTATCCGAATGCCAAATTGAAGATGTTTGCAAAAGCAAAATTCAAATATGAAGAGGAGGCGGAGTATCATCCCCGGGCTTTTCTTGAGGGTAAAACCTTTACTCTTAAATCCGATATCATACACTATGCTTACAGGGATTTTCAGAATTTATTCAGTAAATTAAACCACCAAACCGATTTTGAGGCCAAAAAATGGGTAAGAGACAAGCGCAAGATGAATTTTAAAATCTGTGTGTTTAAAATGATCTCACGCTTTTTAAAGTTTTATATTACTAAAAAAGGGCATCGGGAGGGATTTATCGGATTCATGATGGCACTTGCTTCAGCCCAATACCAGCTGATGACCTATGCGAAATATTGGGAAATAAAAAATTCCCAACAGGGATCAAAACGGCTGCCTTAATGGTTTTTAAACGCGAAAAGATAATTACAGTAAAAGAAGAGAATCTTCATACACTGCTTATTGAAGGTTATATCAAAGACGATTTTCACCATATTACCTGTGCATTGGTGGTAGATTATCCTTCTTTCGAAATCAAGGATGTAAAGGTAGGATTTCTTGCCGCGCCGATGCAAGCCTGTCAGGAAGCCGCTAAGCTCAAAGACAATTTAAGAGGGCTAAAAATAAAACCAGGCTTTTTGGCAAAAATAAGAAAGTCCGTTGGTGGATCTCAGGGGTGTATTCATCTTTCGGAATTACTTTATGATATGGGTCAGGTAGCCTTTCAGTCCACTAGAAAAATCATAAACAGGACAATTTCAGATGAAGAGATTAATGAGAAATCCCGGGAATTTATGCAAGGCAAATGCATTGCTTTTAAAGAAGATTAATTATGGAAAATTCAGTACGTCCATTAGTTTATGATAAGTTGGCAGATGCGTCGCTGAAACTT
>JAQUNE010000188.1 GCA_028717765.1 Candidatus Omnitrophota bacterium
GAAGGAATAATTACCGGCCTACCGCCTTCCATCACTGCAGCTGCTGAGTTTGAAGTCCCCAAATCGATTCCGATTATCTTAGCCATTTTATTTACCTCCTTTAGAAACCTTTACTTTTGTCGTCCTGATTACTCTATCATTTAAAAGATACCCTTTTTGCATCTCTTCGAGAATTGTATGTTCCGGAACTTCCTTGTTTTCTTCCTGCATCAATGCTTCATGAAAATTAGGGTCAAAGATTTTTCCTTGCGCAGCTATTGGCTTGACACCATATTCTTTTAGCAAATCATAGAAGTGGGCCAGAATCATCTCTACACCTTTTAAAAACGCCTTGAGGTCCTCATGTTTGGCTTGGGCTAATTCTACGGTACGCTCCAAGTCATCGAGAATATTTAATAACTCTACAATAATGCCTTCGTGAGCAAACTTTAAAAAATCCTGCTTATCTTTTTCCAGGCGCTTACGCATATTCTCCATATCAGCCTGGAGCCTGAGCAAGCGGTCAGAATATTCTTTGGCTTTTTCTGCTTCGGCTTTTAAGCCCAGATATTCTGATTCTTTTAAAACTATTGTCTTCTCGACCTCTGCCTTCTCTTCCATATCCACTCCTAAATCTTTTCCAGGATCCCGCTTAGAATATCCGAAACATATTCTAAGGTCGGGATGGCATGCTGATATTCCATACGCTTCGGCCCTAAAACCGCTAGCCTTCCAGACGGTTTATTCTTTACCATAAAACTAGAAACAATCACCGCACATCCCTGCATCTCCGGATCATCAAGCTCTTCTCCGATATAAATCTTGGTTTTACCGGAAAAATCACGGTTAATAATATTCAGCATGCGCTTTTTATCTTCCATCATCTTAATAATTAGGCGCATCTTGGTTAAGTCCTGAAATTCCGGCTGCTCTAAGATAAAACTAATTCCTTTATAAAAAAAGCGGTCTTCTCTTTCTAAGAATGAAACCAGGCCAGCGTAATGTGTGATTACGGAAATTACTTCTGAGGTTTTCTCCAGAATACCTCCTAATTCACTGAGTTCTCTCTTATATTCGCTGACAATGTGCTCCTTTTCATTATCCAGAAGCTCCATTTGCGAGAGTAAAAAATCTACATAATAACGGTAACCCTTGCTAGTAGGAATCCTGCCACCAGAAGTATAGGGATGAGCAAGATAGCCATTCTCTTCAAGCTCTGCAAAGATACTCCTGATGGTTGCGGAGCTTAGATCAAAATCCTGCGCAATATCTTCAGAGGCAACAGGTTCTGCTTGCTGGATATAGCGGTTAATCGTAGCTGCTAAGACTGAGCGTTTTCTCGCGTCATGATCAACATTTCTTACCATCTTAACCTCGCTGTTAGCACTCTCGGCTTCTAAATGCTAAAACGTAATTTTAACATAAATAGGTCATTTGTCAACAAAAACCACCTTACCGCTTTCATTAAGGTCTGCAATGAGTTTAGTGCCTGGTTTAAGCGCTCCTGCCAATAGTTTCAGAGAGAGCGGATCCTGAAGGTATTTCTGGATTGTACGCTTCAGCGGCCTGGCTCCATAATTAAGATCAAACCCTTTCTGTGTAAGAAAATCTTTCACTTTTGCGCTGATCTCCAGGCTGATTGCCTGTTCGTTTAATTTCTTATAAAGCGGCTCTAGCTCAATCTCCAAGATCCGATTTACCTGTGCTTTATCCAAAGGATTAAAGATAATCACCTCGTCAATACGGTTTAAAAATTCCGGACGGAAAGTATGCTTGACTTCTTCAAGCAGCTTTTCTTTTAAATCACGCTGGTCCTTTGGAGGTTTAAAGCCAATCGATCCCTGCTGCTGGATAAGCTCCGCGCCGATATTAGAGGTCATAATAATTACGCTGTTTTTGAAATTGACTGTGCGGCCCTGGCCATCAGTTAACCTACCATCATCCAAAATCTGTAAAAGTAGATTAAAAACATCCGGATGCGCCTTTTCAATCTCGTCGAGGAGGATTACTGAATATGGACGGCGGCGGATCTTCTCCGTGAGCTGCCCGCCTTCTTCGTAGCCTACGTATCCGGGTGGGGCGCCAATTAAACGGCTAACGCTGAATTTTTCCATATATTCCGACATATCGATACGCACCAGCGCATTCTCATCATCAAACAAAAACCAGGCCAGGGCCTTGGCAAGCTTGGTTTTTCCTACTCCGGTAGGCCCAAGGAAGATAAAGGAACCCATCGGGCGATTTTCATCACTTAATCCAGAACGCGAGCGCCGCACACAGTTAGAAATTGCCCCGATTGCTTCATCCTGGCCAACGACACGTAACTTCAGGCGTTCCTCCATTTTTACTAATTTTTCCGTATCCGCTTCCATGAGTTTAGTTAAAGGAATCCCTGTCCATTCGGCAACTGCCCGCGCAATATCTTCCTCGCCTATCTCTTGGCGCAACATCGGGGAATTTTTCTGTAATTTTACGAGCTCTTCGTTTAATCCATTAATTGAATTTTGCGCCTCTACAAGGCGGCCATATTTTATCTCTGCTGCCTGATCAAGATTACCGTTCTTTTCCGCAGCACTTGCTAAGGTTTTTAATTCCTCCAGCTTTTCTTTGGCTTCTTTTAGCTTTATAATTACAGATTTTTCTTTCTCCCATTGCTGCTTTTTTTCTTCATAGCCCTTCTTTAAATCTTCCAATTCTCCTTCAATTTTTTTCACGCGCCCCTGAGAAGGCTTGTCTTTTTCTTTTTTTAGTGCCTGTTTTTCAATTTCCAGCTGCATGATTTTACGCGAGATTGTATCAAGCTCTCCCGGCATACTATCAATTTCAATGCGTAAATGTGAGGCAGCTTCATCAATCAGATCCACTGCCTTATCCGGCAAATGCCGATCGGTAATATAACGGCTGGAAAGTGTGGCTGCGGCAATCAAGGCAGGATCTTTTATGCGTACGCCATGATGGATCTCATATTTTTCTTTTAAACCGCGTAAAATCGCAATCGTATCTTCTACACTCGGTTCGTCTACAAACACCGACTGGAACCTTCTTTCTAAAGCATGGTCCTTCTCAATATATTTACGGTATTCATCTAAAGTAGTGGCACCTATACAGCGA
>JAQUNE010000189.1 GCA_028717765.1 Candidatus Omnitrophota bacterium
TGATTGCCCATGGGCGTTAAATTCCGAAATGTATTTTGCTAAGACGAACTGGATCGTGCCCAGGGGTGCTGAAATTACCATAAATATTGAAAGTAGCGAATTAAACGAGGCAAATTCATAAACTGAAAGCCGGTGCGCGATAAGCAACTGATAGACCAAATTAAAAAAATTACCTAAAAAATTCCCCAGGAAAACAATCAGGATATTTTTAGTAAAAAGGTCTAATTTCTTTAGGCTAAAAACCATAGAAATAAAATTATGGTCTAAATACGATCTTTAGGAATCTTCGGTTGCCTACTTTCAGTACACCTTCTTTTTCGGGAACGAAAGTTTCTTTTTCTACTTTCGCATCGTTAAAGAATACCGCACCTTGTTTTAAGAGCCTACGCGCTTCATTGCCGCTTTTTACTAAGCCGCTCTTCAACAAAATATTCATTACAGTCTGGGAGCTGTCGGCTTTATAAACCGTAATATCACCAGGCAGCTCTTTCTGTGAAAAGACCCGTTCAAACTCCGCACGCGCGGCAAGCGCATCCTCTCTAGAATGATACTGACTGATGATCTCCTCTGCCAAATGCATCTTTGCCTCTTTAGGATGCATCTTTTTTACTTCCAGAATATCAACATCCGTCAATAGTTCATAGTACTTGATCATCAAGCCATCGGAAATCGACATCACCTTGCCGAAAATCTCCTTTGCGCTATCATTAATGCCGATATAGTTGCCGTAGGACTTACTCATTTTCTGTATTCCGTCCGTGCCTTCCAAAAGCGGCATTGTAATCACCACTTGCTCTTCTTGATTAAAATCCTTTTGTATGTCGCGTCCGACTAAAAGATTAAAGATCTGGTCAGTCCCGCCTAACTCGATATCAGCCTCCAGTTTTACAGAATCGTATCCTTGCAGGATCGGGTACATAAATTCTAGTAAAGAAATATCTTCCCCCTTAGCCAGCCTTTTTTTGAAATCTGCCCTGGCCAAAATCTGAGAAACTGTTGCATGCGCAGTCAAATTCAAAATATCGAGAACCGACATTTTTTCAAACCAATCAGAATTAAAAACTATCTCAAGTTTGTCTATATCAAGAATTTTCGAGGCCTGCTTTTTATAAGTCGCGGCGTTCTTGACTACTTCTTCCTTGCTTAATTGTTTTCTCTTTTCATTCCTTCCCGAAGGATCTCCGATGCGGCCGGTAAAATCACCGATCAAAAATACCACCTTGTGCCCGAGGTCCTGAAATTGGCGCATTTTCCGCAACAAAACAGTATGCCCCAGGTGGATATCCGGGGCAGTTGGATCAAATCCCGCTTTAATCACTAAGGGTTTTTTAGAGGCAATACTTTTTTCCAATTTCTTTTTTAATTCAGATTCAGAGATAATCTCTACCGCACCGCGCTTGATAATTTCAAGCTGTTTATTTATCTCCATGATAAACTCCTTATTGTGTTTTAGCAGTCAGGCCGATCTTGCCCTGCTCCACATCAACTTTGATCACTTTAACTTTGATTTTATCACCTGGCTTTAATCCTGCTGCGTCATTTTTATCGATTTCGCTGGAGAAAATCAGCCCCTCTAAGTCTTCTTCGATTTTCACAAATACTCCAAAATCCGTGATACTCACCACTTCTGCATCAAGTACCGCATCTAAGGGGTATTTTTGCGCAATCTCCGTCCATGGATTAGGCTGAAGTTGTTTTAGGCCTAAATTGATCCGCCTATTCTGCGCATCTACGGAAAGTACGATTACCTCGACCTTTTGCCCTTTTTTCAGGATATCCTGCGGATGAGAGATCCTTTTCGTCCAAGAAATATCCGAAATATGTACCATCCCTTCCAAATTTCCATCCAGCTCAACAAATACGCCATAATCGGTAAATCCTCTTACCTTTCCCGATACTTTTGTGGAAACCGGATATTTTGCTTCTGCCTCCAGCCAAGGGTTACTTTCCAACTGTTTCAAGCTCAAGGAGATCCTGCGGCTCTCTTTATCAATGCTTAACACTTGCGCCTCAACTGTATCCCCAATGGCAAACATTTCACCTGGATTATTCACCCGCTTAGTCCAAGATATTTCAGAGACATGGATCAAGCCCTCAATACCTTTTTCCAACTCCAAAAAGGCACCGTAAGGCAAAATATTCACAATTTTTCCCTTTACCTTTGCACTTACGTTATATTTTGTTTCAATATCCTGCCAAGGATCGGGGAATCTTTGCTTTAACCCCAAAGAAACCTTTCCAGAATCCTTATCCAAATTAAGCACCACAACTTCGATCTTGTCTCCAATAGCAACGATCTCAGAAGGATGGCTAATCTTCGACCAGGACATATCAGTAATGTGCAAAAGCCCGTCAACTCCACCCAAATCGATAAATGCCCCAAAATCAGTGATCGCCTTGACTGTGCCAGGGTGTACCTCACCAATTTTCAAATTCTGCCAGATCTTCTCTTTTGCTTCTTCTTTCTGTTTTTGCATCGCTTCTTTACGAGATAATATCAGGCTTCTCCTTAAATTATTGATCTTGACGATCTTGAACTTAAACGTCTTGTTGATAATATCCCGATCAGAGACATTCTTAAAAGCTGAAAGTGAGGCCGGTAAAAAAGCCTCAATACCCATGGCGTCAACTAAAAATCCGCCCTTGACCTTCTTGACTGGCCTGGCGTCGATCAAGCCGCCATCTTCCGCCATCTTTACCACCTTGTCCCAACCACTGATACGCATTGCCTTTTCGCGCGAAAGCGCAATCATCCCGGCGTCATTTTCAATAGAGTCGATAAAAAAATCTAATTCATTACCGACCTTAAGGTCATCTGGGCTAAATTCCGTAATCGAAACCACACCCTCTGACTTAAACCCTACATCAACCAAAACTTCTTTGGTTTTCACCGAAACAATTCTTCCTTTAACGATTTGACCTTCTTTTATAATTTTGATGCTCTGATTGTAAAGCAACTCCATTTCATTTCTCGTGTCACTCATTTTTCGTTCCTCCAATTATTTTTATTTTTTTAATTTTGTATTTGGATTTTTGGATTTAA
>JAQUNE010000190.1 GCA_028717765.1 Candidatus Omnitrophota bacterium
AACGGCTTTCCAGCTAACTCGCGTCATACGACTTACACATACAATACGCGTCTTCCAAACATGGGCCTCGCCGATCAGAATAAGTTCGGTCAACCCAAACCGAAGCATTCGCATCGCACCGTCTCGCGGCTTCACCGCAAGCAAATCCACTATATCCACTATACCAGCATGATGCCACCACCGGGCCTAAATTCGAACCCCCCGCAATGTTTTTGCAAGCTGACAGAACTGACATTGAGTTATCTTTTCTCAACACTAGCAACTTCGGCTTCATCCATTTCTTCTTCCTTGGCTGCTTCATTTATACCTCCTAATTGTTAGGGGGATTGCTCTCTATGGCCCTATTGCCACGTTGAAATCATGGTATTTACAAAATCTTTTATCTCGTCTCTGTCAGAATCGCTTATTTCGATAAATTTAATTCCTGCATTAAAAAGGCGCGGCTTGACTTCTTTAGGAGCTATTTCATTAACCCAAGCTATTTCTCCTTTACATTTTAACGGAACTTCTTTATGCCAGAGAAATAACTCTAAATCTACTATCATAGCAGGCATAGTTTCTTTTTCTATTGTAACCATTGTCCCGCTACCGCTTAAGTTTTCTGTATGGCAGTTAAATACTGACTGCCTTTCATTAAAAAAGATGGTCACCTTACAAGTAATATTGATCCGATGGAATTCTCTCTTTTCTGTATACATTATTTTCTTCCCTTAGTTTTAAGTTCTAAAAATATTTTTAAAATATATAATTGATAAAATAAAAGCTATAAAAAGCGCGAATAGATAAAATATAACTAGTTGAATTAAAAAATCTTTTACGGTTATTCTTTTTACGCCCGGTAAAAGTTTTATATACGCATTACCAATAAAAGTCCAAACTAATGTCCCAATTAAACAAAAGAAAAATAATATTATTACTGCTAATAAACGCTTTGATAAAAATACCATCTATATTATTCTTACTCTTAAAGACAAGGGGCTGATTGGGGCGGGGATAAATCGGCACTTGCGCGCCGCAGGCCTGTTGAATACGGCGAGAGAAAAAACAGCTGCTAACTTTAACTAGAAATTTGGAACTCTTTACACGCACATACACAGCTATAACTATAACCTGGGGTACCACAGTCGCCGGAAGGTAATCCGCCACAACGCGGGGATAACCCACCTGTACATGAAGGCGCCGTACAACCTGAAAAACTAACATATTTAGTACAAGTGACTATGCCTGGCCCAAAAGCAGAAATATATTTGCAGAACCCCAGTACATTTAGATTTCCTTGCCGTTTTACAATGATTAACTCAGGCCTCATCCAGCTCTTCTTATTTGGCATCTTTAATCTCCTTGATTGCTTGTGCTCTTATGATCCGTATTGATTGTAACAGGCGCTGCAAGTCCACTGAGAGGTACAATCATTATCAGAAACCCTGCTAGGCCCGGTAGTTCCATACCAAAACCATGCCTTACAACCTTGGAGGATTCTTTCCGCATTATCCTGAGGCCTTGTTAATACCTTTAATGTCGGCCTCTCCCACTTATTCTTTTTAGGCATCTTTTGCCTCCTGATTATTATGATTTCTTTAAAGCCGAACTCTTTATCAACTTTAGTTTATACCACCTGGATATTTTGTCAAGAAAATTGTTAACGTATTTTTTAATGGGCTGCGAGCCATTTCATCAACTTTACCACCAGGCAAACAATTCCGACTAAAACAGAACCAACGACTACGCTAGCAAAAAGCGGGATGAGAAAGCTGTACATCTGGCGCTCGTACTTCTTATCCTCTTCGTTCGGCATCTTTTTTTATGGTTAAAATTAATACCCGATCACTAAATCCACCTCACTGATGTCTGTCACAACGCCATCGGTAAAAGTCACCCAAACTTTTGTCCCTTCGCCGAAAAATTTACCAGGAGAAATTTTCCCCACATTCGAATACTTAAATATTGTCTCGTTCCTTTTTTTTCCTTTTAAGACATACTGCGGCTCAACCATTGCCACAACCTCTTCCTCACTCATCCCTAAAGTTACCCAACATTCTCTCATCTTATCGGCAATTTCTTTACTAATCTGCGGATGGGTTTCCAGGTAACCGTCAATCTTTTTCTGGTATTCTTTTTTCGGGACATTAGTTTCAAGATCATTATCACTTAAATAAACATACCAGGAAAGGCTTGCCTGCGGAAGATGTTTACTCTTATAAGCATTGGTAATTGGGAAACAGCCGGAGCCAACAAATATCAATACCACGAGACAGACGGAAAAATATTTTTTCTTCATCTTTTCTGCCACCCGCGTTCAATATATACCTGCCCATATTCTATGTTTGTAACAAGGAAATTGTTCCCCTGGTATTCTAGTTTAATTTTAATCGGGATGGTAGCGGTATGAAAATACTGCTGTTTATCGATAACATTGGAAGGGTGATATGTTTCAAGATAGAGTTTTTCAATAATCTCAGCTGTTGCCTGATATGGCGCATCTAGCGAACCTGCTTTAAACAGATCGATTTTTGACAACTTGTAGTCGTAGCCTCTTAAATAAAAATCATAGGGAACAGGATAATTCACCTTCACAAAATTATCCCAATCCTTATGCAGGTATTGATTTAGCTGCGCAGACTTTTCATCTTTAGCGCGAGAAATCCAGTTTTTTACTACCAGGTCGGATTTTGACCTTAATTCAGACTCTAATTGCAGTCGCTGCTTTTCTTTTTCCTTTTCTTCTTCTTTTATCGCCTTTACAACAGACTTCTGAATCAGCTCCGGCGTAAGGCTATCTTTCGTATCTTGAGAAAAAGCTAACCTCAGGCTAAAACTAAAAAAAATCAGGAATATCGTGATTATTTTGTAACTGCTCATCACGGCTTTAAAGGTTATTCCTGGCTGTTTTCTTCGACGAACTTCTTAATCTCTTCAATATTTTCCAGGATCAACTTAGCTTTGCCCAAGCCAAAAGAAAAAGGATACTTATCTTCCTCGTTTCTTTTGATCACAAGTAACGGCTTTCCCTTAAATTCGCTGCGTTC
>JAQUNE010000191.1 GCA_028717765.1 Candidatus Omnitrophota bacterium
GCATAATTTTTATATCTTAGAAGAAAAAGGATTAATAATTCTATGGAAGAAATAAAAAATAAAGTCCGCGCCTGGTGGGACAGCTCTCCTTGTTGCGGCAGTCACGCAAATTCCGATTGGGGATCGAAAGAGTTTTTTGAGCAAGTCGATTTATATAAAGATACGTATGAGCCTTTTACTAACGCAATAGCACGTTATCCAAATTGGCGAGGTAAGCAGGTTCTTGAAATCGGCGTGGGATTAGGAAAAGATTTTTCCCGTTTTGCCGGTAATGGCGCCAAGGCTACCGGCATAGATTTATCAGGGAAATCTCTTGAGTTAACGCAGAAAAGGCTGAAATTATTTAACTTGAAAGGCAACTTATGCGTTGCCGATGCGGAAGAACTGCCTTTTAAAGATAATGTTTTCGATCTGGTGTTCTCTTGGGGGGTGCTGCATCATACGCCGGCAACCGGAAAGGCGATCAGAGAAATATACCGATGCTTAAAACCGGATTACGGCAAAGCTATTGTCATGCTTTACAACAAGCATTCCTTTCTTTGTGCTTATTATAGACAGCAATATCTTTGTAGCAGAAGCTGGTTTAAGAAACTTAGTAAATTGTTTTTTCCATTGAGAAAATTCGTGCCTTCTGAAAATAAGGGTTTTTCTTATGAAAAGATGAATAATGAAGAGTTGCTTGCTGCCTCTACTGATGGTTTTGGAAATCCGTTTTCCAGGGTTTACACCCGTAGAGAGGCCGTAAAAATGTTTTTTCAATTTAAGAAGGTTAAAACAGAAGCCTTCGAGCATAGAAATAGCATGTTCGCCAGGCTACTGCAGAAGAGAAAAATTTTGGAAAGGTATTTTGGCTGGTTTTTAGTAATCGAGGCAGAGAAATAATATGTTTACAATTTTTACCTGCCCAAAGCCTTTTGTAGGGCAAATGCTCGATATCCAGCTTAAGGCGATAAAAAGCTGGATGCAAATTCAGCCAGCCGTGGAAATAATACTGGTTGGGGATGCAATTGATACGGATAAGGTGTCCAGGGATTTAGGTTTACGGCACCTGCCTGATATAGAAAAGAACAAATTAGGCACGCCTTTAATTAATTCAATTTTTGAAAAAGGGGAAGCCGGGGCTTCTTTTCCTTTGGTTTGCTATATCAATACCGACATTATTTTTTTTGGGGATTTTTCTTTTGCGCTTAAAGAGGCGCAAAAGAAATTTAAGAAATTTCTTTTGACCGGAAGAAGATACGACCTTGATAATTGTGATTTGGAGATTTCCGGGGATTGGAAGGCAACGCTTTTACGCACGGTAAGGGCCCGGGGCAAGGTCCAGCCTTATGGCAGCGACTACTTTTTATTCCCAAAGGGCACTTTCAAAAAAATACCGCCTTTTGCATTGGGAAGAGGCGCATGGGATAATTGGCTGATGTATCACTTAAGTTTAAACCATGTGGCGGTTATTGATGCTTCAAATTTTATCCATTGCGTTCATCAGGCCCATGATTATTCCCATATGTCAGTTGAGAATCAGGGCAAAACTTGGAAAGGGCAAGAGTCCGATTATAATAAGTCGCTTGGAGGAGAAGCGCTTTATTTTTACGCCGAAGATATCATTTATAGGCTTGAGAGAAGGGGTATAAAAATCAATTTCCTCTCGTTAGTTTTTCTTTATTTGACTAAAATTTATTTGGCCTTCCCTTTTATGAAAAGAGGGATACTTAAAGCAAAGAGGTGGAAACTGAAATTTTGCAATCATTTGAATAATATTTAGTGCATTAATTAACCATGGAAGATAATTTTATTCAACCAGATAATATGGCGCATGCGATTTGCGTAGTTATTCCTGTTTATAATTCAGAGGAATTCATTGGGGAGGCTATTCAGTCGGTTCTGTCGCAGAATTTTAAGCCTAGGGAAATTATTGTCGTTGATGATGGCTCTAGTGATACAACTGCTGAAATCGTAAAAAATTTTCCGGGAATAAAATACATTTATGAAACGCATAAAGGAGTTTCTTCCGCAAGGAATTTGGGGATAGAAAGCGCGCAATCCGAATGGATTGCCTTTTTGGATTCGGACGATACCTGGAGGCCCGATCATTTGGATAAGTTAATGAAGATAATAAATAAATACGGCTTAGTTTGGGCCTGTTCAGGAATGCAGCTTTTTGGCGGGGGAAGCGAGAATTATATTTTTTCGACAAAATGGCAAAGATTATTTTTAAACGGCGAACTATTTGAGGATTTTTTTGCTGCTTTTGTCTCGGGTGCGCCGTTTATATTATCTGGGATGCTGATAAAAAGGGATGTCTTAAGGGAGAAGGGGTTGTTTAATGTCAACTTCGAAACAAATGAAGATTTTAACCTGTTTTTTAAAATTGCTAACGAATACAGAAAAATCGGGTTTGTTTGGCCGGCGACAATTGGCAAGCGAAAACACAAAAAATCGCTCTCTTACGGCAAAACAATGAATGCATTGGCCCTGCTTAAGGAAAATTCCGGGCTTATTAATGATAATTTATATTTTTTGCCGGTAGCAAAATTCCTGGCAAAAAGGGCAGTGGCTGAGGCATTGGAAAAAAAAGATAAAAAGATTTTAAGCATAATATTGCGCGATTATAAAAGGTTTTTAGGATTTTTGTCGCCTGTGGCGCTGCTAATTTTATTTACTCCAAAATGTTTTTTTCCGTTTTTATCTTTGATGAGGATGATGAGTTTGCGCACCAGAAGGGGGCTTTTTTCTCTTTTACGATTGAATTGAGTGCTTATGGAGATTAAACAAGCAAATATTGTTTTTCTTGCAACTTCCTTGATCCGCGGAGGAGATAGGGTTGATTTCTATCAGTTTGCCCCTAACCTGCTAGTGGACAGTAATAAACGTTTCTTCATTTCACTGTCTAAGCTAAAAGATAAGCTTAAGATAGAAGGCCAGGAAGTATCTTCTTTAGAATGGGGTTCTTGGGTAGACTATCCGCTGGCAATTTATAGGCTGGTTAAATTTATCCGCAATAATGATATTCATTTGGTCCA
>JAQUNE010000192.1 GCA_028717765.1 Candidatus Omnitrophota bacterium
CTCTCGGATCTTCTGAAAAGGAGCGTTTTGATTAATCAAAGCCCTTAACTCCTCGTTAATTAACATTACCTCGGCGATACAGCTTCTTCCTTTATAGCCAAGCTGGTTACACTTGGCACAACCCTTAGGCTTATAAATCAATTCGTTCTTTAATTTCACGGTTTTTAACTGTTCGGGCGTTGGCTCATAAGCTTCTTTACAATCAGGGCAAAGCCTGCGTAAAAGCCGCTGCGCGATGATAATCAATAAAGACGGGGCTAACATAAAAGGCTCGATACCAATATCAATTAAACGGCTGACTGCCGTAGGGGCATCGTTGGTATGCAGTGTGCTTAAAACTAAATGCCCGGTTAAGGCTGAACGGATACAGATCTGCGCGGTTTCCAGGTCTCTAACTTCTCCGACGAGCATAATATCCGGGTCCTGCCTTAAGAAACTCCGCAGTGCCGCGGCAAAGGTCAGCCCAATATCCGGTTTTACCTGCAGCTGATTAATCCCGTCAATTTTATATTCCACCGGATCCTCAACCGTAACGATATTTTTTTCCGGATTTTTAATTTCACTGAGCATCGCGTAAAGAGTCGTACTTTTTCCGCTTCCCGTTGGGCCGGTAATAAGTACCAAACCATACGGCAAGCTGATGGCGCGGCGGATCAATTCTAGTTGTTTCTGCTCAAATCCCATTTGCCCTAACTCCACAACTATACTACTGCGGTCAAGAATTCTCATTACCGCTTTTTCTCCGTAAATCGTCGGAATAATCGAGATTCTTAAATCTACCATCCGATCCTCAAGCTTGACTAAAAATGAGCCGTCTTGAGGTAAGCGTTTTTCCGCGATATCCAGCTTACTTAAGATTTTAATACGCGAAACTATCGCCATATGCAAATGCCTTGCCGGAGGAGGAATCTCATAGAGTTTCCCGTCAATACGATACCTTAAAGATATCCGTTCTTTAAACGGTTCGACATGAATGTCAGAGGCATGTTCATCAATTGCCTGGCGGATAATTAAGTCCACCAACTTGACAACCGGCGCTTCTTCTGCCCGGGCGATCAATTTATCAATACTTAATTCTTCATCCCCGTCTTTTGTGTCAGCAGTGAGGTCCAAAGCCGAGGTGTCATACGAGGCATCAACCGCTTTTTTAAACATCGCTGCCTTACCGTAAAATTGTTCGATTGCCTTGGAGATATCGGATTTGGTTGCCACCACCGGATTGATATCGCATCCGGTAATTCTCTTTAAGTTATCGATTAGGATTAAATCAAGCGGGTCCACCATTGCCACAGTAAGCGAGGTCATGGTGCGCGATAAAGGCAGGACTGAATTTGTATAGGCAAAATCGTGTGGGATTAACTGTTCTAGCTCCTGGCCGGTTGCCGGCTTAAGCATCCCGGTTCCCAGGGAAAAATAAGGAATACCCAGTTGCTTGCCTAAAACCGCAACCATCTGGTCTTCTTTAACTACTCCCAGCTTAATTAAAACTTCTCCTAAGCGCCCGCCCTCTTGTCTTTGCGTGCTGATGGCTTTTTCTAGCTGGGCTTCATTAATTAATCCTTCCCTGATCAGCAGCTCGCCTAATTTTAAATATTTTTCTTTGGCCATTATTTCTTTCTTTCAAACGCGCCCATTTTATTCTGGATCAATCCCTGGCGTTCGGCAAGAGAAAAAGTATTTTGCTCTCTTTCAGGAAACTTAGGCAAATTTGTCGTAGCGGCAGCTACCTTTGTTAAACCGGTCTTCCCTTCTTGAACAATGTGCGGCGTAATAAAAACCAACAGCTCGCGTTCAATATTTGTATCGGTAGTCCTATTTCTAAATAACCCGCCAATCATCGGAATATCTCCAAAGAAAGGAAGTTTAGTGATAGTTTCATTTTTCTTATTACGGATTAATCCTCCTAAAATCATCGTCTCTCCATCCTTAACTCGGACGATTGCCTTTGTGGAACGTTCTTCTGGATCTTTTACTGAAAAACTAGACCCAGTGTTCGGAGTAACTGTTACTGATGAAGTTTCTTTTACGCTAGGCATGACAAACATAGTAATTTCGCCAGTTTCAGAGTTTATCTGTGGAGTAACTCTAAGCGTAATACCGGTTTTTTGCCTTTCCAAATTTACACCAACTGTGGTAGTTCCACTCGGTGGAGTGGTAGAACTAGTTACTCCACTGACAGTTTCATTGGTTTCAATTTTAAATTCTGCGGTTTCATTATTTAAAGTCAGGATATTCGGCCTGGCTAAAAATTTTGCATCGGTTTGCGTCTTTAAAAAATCTAAAATCACGGAGTAAGTAGCGGTAGAAAAATCAACACTACCCGCACTATTAAGTACTGAACCGACTTTAGTTGTAAGATGTGAAAGTATATTTCCCGGTATAGGAATAGTGGTTCCGGTTAATTTCGGGCCAGTAAAAACCATTGTAAACGGTGATTTACCGAATTTAAGCCCCATAGCATCTACTAGGCTCTTACTGACATCCAACATTTCTACTTCAATGCGCACCAAAGGTGTCTGCACATCTAACTTAGCGATGGTTTCGGCAATTACCGGCATACGACTAGGAATATCCTGCACCACTAAACTATTAGTGCGGTAATCTTCAATTACTGAACCATCCTTAGTCATCAATTTTTTGATTGCGGTAGTAATACCGATATCGCTGGAAACTGCATATCTGTCGCCAGTAGTAGAGGTACCGCTACCACTTGTGCTAGTAGTATTACTGCTACTTGACGAAGTGGTGCCAGAAGTAGTGCCCGTACCACTTGTACTTGAGCCACTAGAACCAGAGGAACCAAGATTAGATTGCATCTCTTCCTTAATATGCGATGAAGAAACACTGGCGTATTTAAGATTAAATACCCTGGTCTCTAACTCTATTTCCGGCTTACCCATATCTTTGACGATGATCACGTTAGAATCCGGAGTAAACTCATAACTTAAGCTATTTGCCTTAAATAAATTATCAATTGCCTCTTGTAAAGGCACCTTATCAAAATAAAGCGTCATTGTCCT
>JAQUNE010000193.1 GCA_028717765.1 Candidatus Omnitrophota bacterium
TTAAAGTAAAGATACGCTTTAATTTTTTTACTAGGCCGTTCAAGGGGCCGGTAATCAGCGTATCGAAAGAAAAGTCCATGATAAAAAAAGGAATGATCAGGGTAGGAATATTATCTCTTTTGCCTAAAAGGTATCTGATCGTGAATTCTTTGAGGTTGGATTGCTCAAGTGTCTGATGAAAACCGTAGCCTTCAATCAAAGCTTTTCCAAGAAGGCGTTCCCATTCTTGCCGCGGTATTTCTTCAATACTATTAAGAATGGAAAATGATAAGGGATGGGTTTCTTTTTGCATAGATGTAGAATTATAACAAAAAAATCCCATGCTTGCCATTTTAATCTTTGACTTTATCTATTTTGTGATATAATAGGAAAAATTATGGAACGACATAACCCGAAAAAATATAACTTTTTCCTCAAAGGTACTAATGGTAAAGGTGTGGTTTTAATTCACGGGATCACCGGAACCCCTTCAGAAATGCGCTATCTGGGTAAAGCTTTGCAGAAGGCGGGTTTTTCCGTGCTTTGTAACACCCTTCCCCGTCATTGCGATACACTGGGTGAATTAAAAAGAGTAACCTGGCAGGAGGTCGAAGCAGCTTGTATTGAGGACTTGGAGTATCTTAAGAAGGATTGTACTCAAGTTTATATTGCCGGGCTCTCTATGGGTGCTTTGATGAGTATTCATCTTGCTTATAGATTTCCCGCTGATGTTGCAGGGGTGGTGGCATTGGCTCCTACAATATTCTATGACGGCTGGGCCCTTTCTAAGGGGAAAATCTTCCTAAATTTAGTCTGGCAGGTTCCAGCTTTACGCAATTCTATCAATATCCGGGAAGGTTGGCCCTATGGTTTAAAAGACGAAAAGGTCAGGAATCATATCCAGAGATTTTACAAAGATGCCCAAGCCAGGAAATTTGATAATCAGGTGCTTTCCTTTGGAAGCCCTTTTTTCCCTCTAGCCAATCTTTATCAGCACCATCTTTTTACCAAAGTAGTGAAAGATGAGCTCGCCCTAGTGAAAACCCCGATTCTGATTATCCACGGCAAAGAAGACGATATGACAAGCCCGAAGAACGCCCAGTATGTTTATGACAACATTGGTTCTGAGCGTAAATCTTTAGTATTACTGGAAGACAGCTACCATATGATTACTATTGATAAGGAAAAAGACAAGGTAGCTGAAGAAGTGATTAAATTCATAAGTTAACCTAAAAGCTATGGAATACGATTGTATAATTATCGGAGCCGGAGTTGCCGGTTTGGCCGCAGGGCTTAAGCTTTCTGCCGTAGGAAAGAAAATCTTGCTTATTGAGAAGCAGCCTGTTCCAGGAGGCTTTGCCACGGTTTTTCGAAGATCGGGTTTTACTTTTGAGTCTGCGATTCACTGCGTTGATGAGTTGTCCGAAGGCGGGTGGTTAAGGAAGTTTCTGGAAGAATACCAGGTCGATCAAAATTTAGAATTTCTCGAATTAAATGATTTCGCGCGGGTGATTTATCCGGAACATGATTTTGTGGTAGATTTTAGCCAGGATAATTTTATTAATTTATTAAAAAGCAATTTCCCGAATGAAGAAAAATCCTTAACGAAACTTTTTTTAGAATTTGATAAATTTTTCCGGGAATTTGACCATTTTAGCAAATCAAAATTACCGGGTATTATAAAATTAACCCTTAGCCCGCTTCTTTATCCAACCATAATTAAAGCCTCAACCCAGAGTATCGGCCAATTTATAGAAAAATATATTTCTGACCAAAGGCTAAAGGCAATTATTGCTGATCTTTGGCGGTTCATGGGATTGCCTCCGGATAAACTTTCGGCATTTTATTTTTTGATTGTCTTTAGGGGTTATTATTACACTCGCACAGCTTATATTAAGGGTGGGTTTATAAATCTTTTTCAGGCCATGGTTGAGCGGATCAAGAAAAATGGCGGGGAGGTTAAATTTAATGCTACCGTGAAAAGGATCGTTGCTCAAAAAGGTCAGCGTGTAAAATCTGTGATTACTGATGAAGGGCAGGAGTTTTTTGCAAAAGCAATAATTTCTAATGCCAATGCCATTGATACTCTGACAGAATTTATCGATCAAAGCGCAATTTCCGAAGAATCCCGTAAGAAAATCTTAAAGATGGAAAAATCTCCTTCAGCTTTTCAGGTATATCTGGGGCTTGACATACCGGTGCAAAAGCTGGGAATGACCCACCATCGCATTTCTATAAGCCCTACTTATGATCATCGGAAAAATTTTGATGCTGCGCTTCGCCAAGATTATAACAGTTGTTTATTGGAGCTCACGGATCATTCTTTGCTTGACCGGGGGCTAGTTCCTGAAGGAAAGGGAAGCCTTTTGATTATGACCTATGATCTTTATGCCAACTGGAGTAAGTTAACCCAGGAGGAATACAAAAAGAAAAAAATAGAAATCGCAAATGAGTTAATTAAGAAAGCAGAGAAATATCTTCCCGGGTTATCCAGCCATATTGAAGTTATGGAGGTAGCCACACCCAGGACAATGAAAAGATTCGCTTCTTCTCCGGAAGGGGCGATTTACGGTTTTGCCCAGACTGTCGCGCAGTCAGGAATGAATAGGTTGAGCCAAAAAACTTCTCTTAAAGGGCTTTTTTTGGCCGGCGCCTGGACTTTTCCAGGTGGCGGCGTGCATGCCTGTTTTGTTTCCGGAGAAGTAGCCGCGGATTTAGCCTTGGAATATCTTGGCAGATGAAAATAATTTCTGGAATTTCTAAGGGGGTGAAGCTAACGATGCCAAAAGGCATCAGGCCCACCCAGAATAAGGTAAGAAAGGCCCTTTTTGATATTTTGGGTGATATTGCCGGGCTATCTTTTTTAGAACTTTTTGCCGGTTCCGGAGCAATTGGTTTTGAGGCTTTATCCAAAGGTGTAGGAGAGCTGGTTTTTGTTGAGGATCAACGGGATTGTGTTTTGGCGATTGAAAAGAATATTGCGGCGCTAGGGAGCCAAAGCTGCCAGCTTTACCAGAAGGATGCCCT
>JAQUNE010000194.1 GCA_028717765.1 Candidatus Omnitrophota bacterium
TACTGATCATGCAGGAATTGCCACTCAGAATGTGGTAGAGAAAGCACTTGCCAAAGAAAAGCTTAAACGCCAGGATTTAGGTAGGGAAAAATTTATCGAGCGCGTCTGGCAATGGAAAGAAGAGTATGGCTCTACAATTATCCGCCAGCTTAAAAAATTGGGTGCTTCCTGCGATTGGCAGCGCACGCGCTTTACCATGGATGAAGAATATTCTCAGGCGGTATTAGAGGTTTTTGTCAGTTTATATGAAAAGGGTCTGATCTATCAGGGCAGTTACATTATTAACTGGTGCCCGCGTTGTCAAACCGCTTTATCAGATGAAGAAGCGCCGCATAGAGATTTGCAAGGGAATCTTTATTATTTAAAATATCCAATTAAAGATAACAATAATGAGTTTATTGTTGTGGCAACGACCCGTCCGGAAACAATGCTAGGAGATACTGCGGTAGCGGTTAACCCTAAAGATAAAAGATACAAAAAACTCATTGGCAAAGTTCTGATTTTGCCTTTAGTAAATCGGCAGATAAAAGTAATTGCCGATAGTATGGTAGATATGAAATTCGGTACAGGTGCTGTAAAAGTAACTCCTGCGCATGACCCCAATGACTACGCGTTAGGTAAAAAACACAAATTAGAATTTATTAACGTGATGTACCCGGATGGGCGTTTGAATGAAAATGCCGGTGATTATAAAGATATGGATCGGTTTGAAGCCAGAGAAGTGATCTTGGAAGATTTACAGGAAAAAGGTTTACTGGAAAAAATCGAGCCGCATCCATTATCTGCAGGCCATTGTTATCGCTGCCATACGATTATTGAGCCGTATTTATCTAAGCAGTGGTTTGTAAAAATGAAACCATTGGCTAAACCGGCAATTGAGGCGGTAAAAAAAGGGAAAATTAAATTTTATCCTAAGCGTTGGACCAAGGTTTATTTAAACTGGATGGAGAATATCCAGGATTGGTGTATCTCTCGGCAAATCTGGTGGGGGCACAGGATCCCGGTTTATTATTGTAAGAAATGTGCGCATCTACAGGTTTCACGTTTAAAGCCGCAGAAGTGCCCTGATTGCGGTTGCCAGGATATTTATCAGGATGAAGATGTTTTAGATACCTGGTTTTCCAGCTGGCTCTGGCCTTTTGCCACATTTTACTGGCCGAAAGAGTCAGAGGATCTCAAGTATTTTTATCCTACTAGCACATTGGTGACAGCTCCGGAAATCATCTTTTTCTGGGTTGCCAGGATGATCATGGCGGGATTTGAGTTCAGGAAAGACATTCCCTTTAAAGATGTTTATATCCATGGTACGGTCAGGGACATTGAAGGTAAAAAAATGTCTAAATCCTTAGGGAATGTTATTGATCCGTTAGAAATTATCAATGAATATGGATGCGATGCACTACGTTTCAGCTTGATTTCAATTACTGCTCAGGGGCAAGACGTATTTCTTACCAAGGAAAGATTCGAACAGGGAAGAAATTTCGCCAATAAGATTTGGAATGCTTCGCGGTTCATTCTTATGAATCTGGACCCTGCTAATGTTAAAACAGACCTTTGTGAATTTTTTAGGAAAGAAGATCTGGATATTACTAACCGCTGGATCTTGAGTAGATTTTACTCGGTATTAAAAGAGTTAGATCAGGATTTAGAGCAGTTTAAATTTAATGAGGCAGCAAATTTGCTCTATGGATTTTTTTGGCATGAATTCTGTGATTGGTACCTGGAGATAATTAAGCCTCAGATTAAGGATAGAAATAATCAGGTGGTAATGTATAAGGTTCTGGAAAAATTCTTAAGGGTATTGCACCCTTTTATGCCTTTTATTACCGAAGAAATCTGGCAAAGAGTTCGGGAGTTGGGGGTCGGGAGTCAGGAGCCAGATATTAGAAGTATTATGATCGAATCCTGGCCGCATCTGCAGGAACAAATTATTGATAAAAAATCCGAAACTAAGATGGTGATACTTTTTGAAACAATTACTACGATCAGGAATATGCGTTTGGAATTAGAAATTCCTCTTCAGGAGAATATAGAGGTAAAGATTTCCCTCTCCAATAAGAGTAAGAGGGCTTATCTTGAATCTATGCAGCAGCATATTTGTCATTTGGCTAAATTAAGTAACCTTGTTTTTGAAGAAACATATTTGCCTACCCCAGGCCAATTTGCCGCAGTTTTGAAGGATTTACATATTTCAATTGCACTTAAAGGCTTAATTGATATAGAGCAATATA
Organism: Candidatus Omnitrophota bacterium; assembly: GCA_028717765.1. The sequence goes on from JAQUNE010000194.1 coordinate 2,232, forward strand.
AAGCAAAAATTATCCAGCGCATAGAAAAAATCAAAATAGAGATCAAGGCAAAAGAACAGATGCTGAATAATAAATCATTTGTGCAGCGTGCTCCAGAAGATATTGTAGAAAAGGAGAGGGTAAAATTAAGAGAGTTCCATGAGACAATAAAAAAACTGGAAGGAGTCAGAGATGGAATCAACTAAATCTTTTCTTTCTGAAGAAAAACCGGAATTAGACCTCGGTAAAATTGATACGATTATCCGGCATGCCTTGATTGAGGATATTGGTAAGGGGGATATTACAACAGCGCTTACAATCCCGAAAGATAAAGAGATCAATGCCGTGCTTTTAGCAAAAGAAGATTGTGTTGTTTGCGGTTTGCAGATTGCAAAAAGGGTCTTTGAGTTGATTGATAGCAGTGTAAAATTTGATGGCCTGGTCAAAGACGGGCAAGTGATAAAAAACGGCAAGGCACTTGCTAAGTTAGCAGGAAAGGCGAACAGTATTTTAACTGCTGAAAGGGTGGCGCTTAATTTATTAAGCATGCTTTCGGGAATCGCTACCAAGACCAGGGAATTTGTCAAACATATCGAGCCATATAAGGTCAAGATTACTGACACGCGCAAGACTTTTCCGGGATTAAGGGAATTCCAGAAATATGCGGTAAGGATCGGCGGAGGGTATAATCACCGCATGGGGCTAGATGAGATGATCTTAATTAAAGATAATCACCTGAAGGTTACTGATGGATATAGCAAATTGCCCAGTGTGCCTAAAGGATTTAAGATCG
>JAQUNE010000195.1 GCA_028717765.1 Candidatus Omnitrophota bacterium
AAAATGCCGCTGACTCTAAGCGGTATGGAGAGGTATTGCATGAATTAGAATCTTTGGGTTTTTTTGAATTAGAGCATAAGGCTAAGAAAATTTTGATGGGGCTTGGATTTAAGGAAAAGGATTTCTCTCGGCCGATCAACCAAATGAGCGGCGGCTGGCAGATGCGCGCACTGCTCGGAAAATTACTTACTTTTCATTATGACCTGCTCTTGCTTGACGAACCGACAAATTACCTGGATCTAAATGCCGCGCTCTGGTTGAAAGATTATCTTTCGGATTTCCGGGGTACCTTTATTATGATCTCGCATGATAAGGCTTTTTTGAATGAAGTCACTAACTATACCTTGATCCTGGAAAACGGGGCTTTTTTTAAGGTGCAGGGAAATTACGAGCACTTTGAACAGATCAAAAAAGAAAAGCGCACATTTTTGCTCAAGCAGTTTAAGGAGCAGGAGAAGAAGCGTAAACAGCTCGAAGAATTCGTCGCGCGTTTTCACGCCCAACCGAATAAGGCAGCTTCTGTGCGCGCCAAACGCACACAATTAGAAAAGATGGTCGAGATCGTAGTGCCTGCGGATCCGCGCGAGAGTATCGGGGATTTTAAATTTCCTCCTACCCAGCGTAGCGGTGACAAAGTGATCGCTTTAAAAGGAATTTCAAAGTCTTATGGTGAGATTCAGGTTTATAAAGATTTTGATTTTGAGATTTTTCAGGGAGAAAAAGCAGTCTTAGCCGGAGAAAACGGCGCGGGAAAATCTACACTGCTAAAGATTTTAGCCGGAGTGGTTGATATTGATAGCGGAGAGCGCTCGGTGGGCTACAATGTTGAAATTGGTTATTTTTCGCAGACCCGCACCGATGTTTTGAATCTGGAAAATACGGTTTTAAGAGAGGCTTATTCCGCAGCCCCCGGATATATGTCGCAGGAGGCAATCCGTACTGTACTGGGAGCTTTCCTTTTTACCGGAGACGATGCCGAGAAGAAAGTTAAGGTACTCTCCGGAGGGGAAAAAAGCCGCTTGATCCTGGCTAAGCTCTTAATTAATCCGCCGAATTTTTTGCTCTTGGATGAACCGACAACGCATCTGGATGTGGATGCCGTAGACGCTTTGATCCGCGCGCTGAACGAATACCAGGGGACGATTGTTTTTATTAGCCATGATATTCATTTTGTGCGTAGTGTAGCAAATAATGTTTATGAGGTTAAACAGGGCCGGGTAAAGAAATTTCCCGGAAACTTCGATTATTATTTAGAGAAGAGAGAAGAAGGGGAGATTGCTTTAGAGCCGGCAAAGCTAAGAATTAAGCCTCAAGAGAAAAACAAAGACGAGCTCAAGGAAAAGCATAAACAGCAGGAGAAAGAACGTAAGGAAAAAGAACGCCAGCGTAAGGCCCATAATTCTACGATTGGCCAGCAGATCAATGCCTTAAAAAAAGAGATCGAGAGGCTCAATCTTGAAAGCTATGCCAAGGCGCGCGCCTTATCAAATCCGAAGATTTTTCGCGATGAGGCAATGGTAATCGAATACGGCCGCAGGCTAAAAGAAATTGAGAAAAAGATTGCGCAGATTGAGGCAGAAATTAAAGCCCAAGAAAAGGAAATGTTGCCTTAGAAAATTCTTGTATAGATTTTTTTGGCGTGTTAAGATATAACTACATATGCTTAAATACTTAAAGCGAAATTTTATTACCGGTTTAGTGGTGCTCGGGCCGATTTCCCTGACGGTTTATTTTTTGGTCCTGGTCTTTCAATTTGCCGATAATATATTGGGGCAATACCTGAATGTACACCTGAAAAAATTGGTGGGATTCTATATCCCGGGTATTGGGTTTTTACTTTTTGTCTGCATTATCCTTTTGGCAGGCTTGATTGCCAATCGTTTCCTGGGTAGAAAAATTGTGCACTCCACAGAAAAGTGGTTTCAGAATCTTCCGATTATTAAAACCGTTTATCCCACCTTTAGCCAGATTGTCCATTTTATCTTGGAACACAAAGAATTCGGTTTTAAAAAAGTCGTCTTGGTGGAATATCCTTCTAAAGGTATCTGGTCCATAGGTTTTATCACTAATGAGCAATTCGATAGTATAAATCGGGCTTGTCAAGGGGATATGGTGGCGGTGTTTGTTCCGAATACCCCAGGGCCGATTTCCGGATATGTGATTTTTGTAACAAAAGAAAGTGTGCGTTTTGTGGATATGCCGGTGGGTGATGCGATAAAAATAGTGGTTTCCGGAGGAGTTTTTAAAGCAGAACAGTTAGCTCAGGGGGGCAACAAGTAATGGCTGCAGGCGACGTTTATCTTACTAGAGAAGGTTACGAGAAATTAATGCAGGAGCTAGAGTTTTTAAAAACGATTCGCCGCAGAGAATTATCCAAGGCAATAGGGGAGGCCAGGGCGCACGGAGATATCAGCGAAAATGCCGAATACGATGCGGCAAAAGACGCCCAGGGAATGAATGAAAAGCGGATCGCGGAGTTAGAAATTAAACTTAGCCAGGCGCGGATCATCGAGAATGAAAAGATGTCGAGCGATGAAGTATTAATTGGAGCAAAGGTTTTATTAAAAGACCTTGATACGCAGGAAGAACTGGAATATATTTTTGTTTCCGAAGAAGAAGCGGATTATACGCAGAATAAGATTTCTCTTTCTTCTCCGGTAGGTAACGGGCTCTTGGGGCATAAGCTTGGGGAAACCGTAGAGGTAAAAATTCCCGCAGGAATTCTGAAATATAAAATTTTGAAGATCTCAAGATAGGCAAAGAGCAAAGGAGGCAACATGATTAAAAGTGCGAACCTGGCCAAGGAAATTGTGGTAACGGTGGTAAATAAAATCGGGATTTTAGCAGATATCTCAAAATTGGTGGCGGATCATGGCATTAATATCGAAGCAGTTGCTGGCTATGCGGATAAAGACAACAACGCTAAGATTATGTTAGTTACTGATGATAATCTACGCGTCACAGATGCCTTAAA
>JAQUNE010000196.1 GCA_028717765.1 Candidatus Omnitrophota bacterium
TTCAAGCCGATATTTATTCCCAGGCTGCTAATTAAGTTTTCAAAAGAATCCGGGTCGCCGATGCCGGAAAATAACGTGACATTTTTGCCTTTTAATGCAAGTGGATCTGATAATTCCTCTTTTTTAGCTAATTCATAAAAACCTACCGGCTGATGCAGGGATGAAAAAATTTCTGCTTTAGGATTAATCTGGCGTAAATAACTTTTTGTTTGCTCGATTTGCGGATTTAGGTTAACTTTGGTTAAAAGAAAAATATCCGCGCGTTTTAGCGCAGAAAGCGGCTCGCGTAAAATCCCCCGCGGAATAAGCTGCCGGTTACCACATAGCGATAAACTGTCAATAGTGACGATCTCCAGGTCCTTTTTGATCTTCCATTGCTGCATGCCATCATCTAAAATCACAGTATCCACACAATGATCTTCTATTGCCTTATGAGCAGAACGAATCCTGTCCGAATCTACCAATACCGAAACGTCTTTAAGGTTACCCGCTAACATGGACGGCTCATCGCCCATTTTTTCGATACAATTCCTACCATAACCACGGGTTAATATTGCCACTTTATGGCCATTCTCCTTTAAAATCTTGGCAATATATTCTACAAGAGTAGTCTTGCCTGTTCCTCCCAGAGTAATATTGCCGACACTGATCACCTTGCAGTTTAAGCGCACAGCATTACGTAAATTCCAGGAACTTAAAATTTTTATCGCAAAGGCATAAAGCAAAGAAAATAAAAAAAGAAAAAACTTCAAAATTCCTGCGATAAGGCCTTTAGATCTATCAGTAGCTAAATTATAAAGGTAGTTCTTCATGATTTTTACTTAAACTAAACTCCGGATAACCTGAATATTCTTTTCTGTCGCCCCTTGGTTTTCTGAAATAATTTTCTGCGCGAGCTGGGACATTTCTTGGATCTTCGCGGGATGGCTCAATAAATATTTAATCTCTGCTGCTAATTCTTCTTGCGAATGCACCAAGATTGCTCCGTTGTTCTTCAGGAATAATTCACTAATATCCCGGAAATTAAACATCTGCGGCCCAAAAATTACCGGCTTACCCAGGCCTGCCGGCTCTAAAATATTATGCCCGCCTTTTTTTACCAGGCTACCTCCCACAAAAACTACATCTGCTGCCGCGTAAAAAGTAACCAACTGCCCTACCATATCAAGAATAAATACCGCCTGTTCAAAATTTTCTTTTGTTTCAATTGCAACCGTAGAAAGTAAAACCGGATTAAAGGCATGAGCTCTCAGCTGATCGGCAACCTCTTTACTTCTTTGCGGATGGCGCGGGGCGATCAAAAGCTTAAGCTGAGGAAATTCTTTTAAGAGCGTTTTATAAGCGCCTAAGATGATTTCTTCCTCCCCGGGATGCGTACTGGCAGCGATAAAAAGTTTACCGCCTGATTCTAGCCCTAGGATCTTTTTGATCTCTCCTACTTCGGACAAACTACTACCGCGCGGCAGAGAAGCATCGAATTTCATATTACCGGTTACTTTGATCTTTTCCTTTAAGACCCCCAAGGCAATTAATCTTTCTGCATCAAGCTTTGACTGTACACAGAAAAAATTTATTTTATTTAATACAGGTTTTAAGAGAAATTTTATTGCACAGTAACCTTTTAATGATCTATCTGAGATCCGTCCATTTACCACCACAATAGGTATCTTCTTATTATAGAGAAAAGAAATTAAATTCGGCCAGATTTCGGTTTCCGCAATCACAAAGATTTCTGGATTAATTCGATTTAAAACTGCCCTAACGATAAAACTAAAATCCAGGGGAAGATACGTGACAAAGTCTTTTTTTTCAGCAATAGTTCTGGCAATCTGATTTCCCGTGGGAGTTACCGTAGAAAGCACAAATTCTTTATTAGGAAAATCCTTTCTTAGGGCCGCTAAAAGCCCCTTCACAGCAGCAACTTCTCCCACACTTACCGCGTGTATCCAGATCGGACGATTGAATTTTATTTCTTTCGGCACTACACCGAGACGCGCAGAAAACCCTTTGTGGAATTTGCCTTTAAATAAGTACACTAGCAGATATGCCAGGCTAAAGATCAAAAAAATTATGTCGTAGAATATAAACATATTTTACTCTTGGCTTTTTTATGCCCTGGGATGTGCTTTATCGTAGACGCTCTTTAATCTTTCCGTGGATAAATGCGTGTAGATCTGAGTAGTAGAAAGATTGGCGTGCCCCAACAGTTCCTGCACGCTTCTTAAGTCCGCTCCATGATTCAATAAATGCGTGGCAAAAGAATGCCGCAGGGTATGCGGGGAGATGCCGTCCTTAATACTGGCTGCGTGCAGATATTTCACCATCACACCTCTTACTCCCCTGTCAGTAATACGGCTGCCATTTTTATTTAAGAATAAAACCCGGCTCTCCTTTTTTCTTTTATTTAAATAAACTTGGATTGCCTTTACCGCATGATCTCCAATCGGCACCAGCCGCTCTTTCTTGCCTTTACCTAAGACTTTAATCGTGTCACTGACAAAATCGATATCCTCAAGATTTAAACCCACGACTTCAGAGATCCGCATGCCCGTAGAATAGAAAGTCTCGAAAATCGCTTTATTACGCAGCGCTAGTTCATCTTTTTCATTCTTCGGCACCACTGCATCAATTAACCTAATTACTTCTTCTTCAGTTAAGAACTGCGGTAGATGTTTATCGAGCTTGGGACTGGAAAGGATAAGGATCGGATTATTTTTTAAGAGCCCTTCACGGGTTAAAAATTTGAAAAATGACCTTAAAGTTGAGAGGTGACGGCCAAGGCTACGGGAATTTAATTTTTTCTCCTTTAACGTTGCGAGGAACTTGCGTAAAGTAAGGTAATCAACATTCTCTAAAGGTGCCTCTTTTAAAAAGGCCCGAAAACCCTCGAGGTCCAGTTTATAATTTAAAATCGTGTGCTTAGAGTAATTCTTCTCAATATCCAAGTATCTAATAAATTTTTCGATATA
>JAQUNE010000197.1 GCA_028717765.1 Candidatus Omnitrophota bacterium
AGTTTAGTTACGGCACATTTGGAATCACTAACGGCAAATTAGGTCCCTTTAAAGATTTCACCTTCCGGGGAGGGGATTATACTCCGGATTTTTATAATTTAAGTTTTCCGGGAGAAATATTGCGAGGTACCATGCTTAGTTCTCCAGTTGCGGATAAGCGTTTTAATTATACTGCCTTCTGGGGAAGAGAAAGCGGAGGTACGGTGGGGCTATCGCCTTTACTGGCTAAATCGAGGAATTCTTTCTTAAACGGGATAAATTTTGATTTTTCTCCTTCAACAGAACGTAAACAAGACTATAAATTTTCCATAATCCATGGCTGGGGAAGGGATAGGCAGGAGTTTTTAAAAGAATATGGATATGACCTTTCAGGAAATTGGATTTTAGGGAAATGGGATACAGGATATGAGGTTGCTTATGATACGCAGAAGTTTGCCCAGGTTTTTAATGCTGATTATACTGCTGAGAAGATAAAATTAAAGTCGGAATTTAGAAACGTCAGCGCCGACTTTAACAGTACGACCGGAGTGAGTTGGAAACAAGGGGAGCTGGGCGCGCTTTTCGATTTGTTCTTACAGCTAAATGATAAATTAAGCATGACCAATAGGCTCGATGTTTACCAGGACCGGCTCTTCCCGGCGCTTGACAATAGGAACCGTTTGAATCAAGATTATGATTGGGGTATTAATTACAAAATTAATCCGCTTACTGATTTTGATTTGGGTTATAGAATGCGTAATGACTTAGGGAAACTTTCACAAACCCGTTATCAAAATCCCAGCCTTGGGGTAAGCACAAAGTTTAAATTCATAAAAGATATTTATACTTATCTGAGGTACGGTTATTACAAAAATCAGAATTATACTTCGCCTAGTTTAAGTTATGGCGATGATAAAATCAATACCGGTATCAGGTTTAGCCTGATCGGAGATTTATTTTATTATTTTGACCGGGAAATTAACTGGCTGCACGAAAAATTTTCCGGCACCAAAACTATGCCTAATGCCTGGGAAACCGGATTAGACTGGTCGGGCCAGATTGGCACGATGCCTTTATATTCTGATTTCCGGCTTACCTTTAGAAAGGAAGAAGATACCTCTTCACCTTTAAGTTTTCTTTCTGGGGAGGATTATCTTGAGGGTTATTCAGAAGTAACTTATCGCAAAGACAATGATAAAGAGGTTTACGCCTCGGCAAGGGTACGTAATGTCTGGGCAGGCAATCCAAATATCGTTAAGCGCATCGAGGCGAGTTTTAATGCCGGGATGCGTTATCTTTGGGATATGGGTTTAGTCTGGAACTCCGTGTGCAATATAGAAGTGGATGTTTTTAAAGATTACAACTCAGACGGCCTAAGGCAAAACGATGAACCTCCGATAGCGGGAATAAAAATATGGCTGGGTAAAGATAAATTCCAGACTACAGATTTGTTCGGAAGCTGTATTTTTAAAGGCGTGCGCGGCAGGCAGGCTTTCGTAAACCTTGATATGTCAACTTTACCGCAAGGATACCTGCTCACGGTGCCGCAGACCCAGCAGGTAGAGATTGTGCAGAATCGTACCCAGAGGCTGTATTTTGGGATTATTTCACGTTCTGAAATTAGCGGTATAATTTTTGAAGATAAAAATGGTAATGGAAATTTTGATCCGCAAGACCGTGGCGTTGAAGGAGTAGTTGTTACTTTGGAAAATGGCAAGAAAGCCACAACAGAGAGTTCTGGCAGGTATGCTTTTGCTAATGCCACACCTGGAGAACACACTTTAACCATTGATATCAACACTATTCCGGTTTATTATTTGCCGGCAGTCCCCTTAACAAAAAAAATCACCCTTTTTGAAGGGGTGACATACAGATATAACGTGCCGTTAAAAAGGATCAAAACAGATTCAAATTAACGGGTATAGATAGTTTGAATTTGTTCTTTCTCTTCTACAATCACTACAGGTGCTTGTTCTTGGGCTTCGGTTTTAATCTCTTGCTGCGCTGATGCGGTTTTTTCTTTTGCAAATGGAGGAGCATTTACTCCAGGTATCGCCGGTATGGTAATGGAAATCGGTATAGTAACACTATCTCCAGCCAAGGCGACAACTGCGGAACTTAAAAAAGTAAGCATGGTAATCAAGATCAAAGTTAAGTTCTTCATTTTCTCCTCCTTACATAGAGATGTACTCCCTCGCCCTATCGGAGGGGCGAGGATACGCTTCTTGCGTTAAACCGACCTATCCCAGCAGTAGGCGGGCACTCAACAATCATTTATGTTGAGGTGCCGATAAGGTCGGGTGCAATCTATCCTTCCGTGGCAGGTGGGGCCCTATAAACAAAAAAACCCTAAAGGCAAAACTTTTAGGGTTTGGTGTTCCTGGCAACTCCGCTATCCGCTGATATTCTTTGCGGACCGGAAGCTTTGCGTCCCAGCATTACTGCTAGTTTGCCTTTTTCAGATTTACCTCACCAATTGGTGAGGTGAGACCAAATTGTCAAAGTAACATTTTACATTAAAAGTATAACATATTCTTAAGGATTATCAATAGAGGGGCAGAAGCGTAGCCTCGAAAATTATTTGACTTAAGTAAAATATCTAATATAATAAAATATGATGAAAAAGATTTGTTTTTACGCTCTTCTTAGTTGTTCGCTATTTTTGAATTTAGCCACTCCTGCTTACGCAGTTTCCGCAGTTTCGGAATACCTCTGTCAGTTAGGCACTACCCTCTATGATATGGGCAAATATGACGATGCCCTCGAAGAATTTAGGAAAGTATTGTTGGTTGAGCCTAATAATGTAACTGCCCAGCAATATATCAATGAAATTTTTCAGCGAGAAAAAGCCCAGCCGGTAAATACGATGGGAAAATCATGTACCCGCGAAGAGGCGATGAATTATACTTTTGCCCAACTCGATAAAAAACCTTCAAAAACTGAATCGGTTGGT
>JAQUNE010000198.1 GCA_028717765.1 Candidatus Omnitrophota bacterium
ATTAAGCACATACTGGCTTAGAACTGGCTGGGCTTCATCAACCACTTCTAAAGAATCAAGATGAGCCCGCATTCCTCCCAGTATTTTGCCCATAAATTGCCTAAATTTTAAAATGTTGCGCGGCAGATTTTTCACTTCAACATTACCCTCAATCCCCCCAATTTGCTCTATTGCCCCGATATTGTGGGTATGCGCCTGACTAAGATGTTGTAAAGTAATATGCAGGTCGCGAATAAATATCCTTAGGGCTGGAAAAAGATATGACCGATGCGAAACTTCTTCTAATATCTCTTTACGAACAGGCAGCAATCCTTTATTCACTAAAGCCTCAATAGTTAATGAACTGATCCCCAAGTTTTCCCTGCCCACGGCCAGCTCTATTTCAGTCATCCCTACTCCATGCCCTTCTCCTTCTGAAGAAACATTGAGCCTGCATATAGGATACCTGCCATCAACACCTCTTTTTGTTTTTTTAGGTTCGATCCCAACACCCCGATCCATCACCGAAACAGATAAAGAATCGCCTGATCTTCTTACTACTATTTTCATACGTTCCCGGTCAAAACTTAATTGTGTGGAAATTTCCATAGACGCCAGTTCTGTTAAAGTTAATGTTTTAAAAATTGCTTTACTTGCATTTTCTATGCAATTAGCGATCGCATTTTTTAATTCTAAATTTCCGGGGATAACTACCATGCACTGCTGCACTCCATCACACACTTCAATCTCAAGTTCATCGCCAAATTTATATGCCACTGCCTGGCGAATTAATTTTAAAAAGGTATTTAAATCAACGACTTCTGGTTTTTGCTTACCGAGAAAAAGTTTCAACCTGTTACTTAAAATATTACCCGCGCGTTTAATTAACGCGTAGGCTCTGCGCAGCAGCGCTCTTTGCTCTGATCCAGCTGCAGCTTTTTCTTGAAGAAGTAGTGCCCTAATCCTTCTTTTCTCTCTATTTATTTCATATTTGCTTAACATAAGAATGAGAAACCATTTTGCTATTTCATATCTTGTAGGCTGGCGTTTTTCGCTAACTTCTCTAACCTCATCCCATAATCTGTGTAACCTTGATGATTTTTGGTATTTTTTTCCGGTTGCAGGATCAATTGATGTATGCAACGCTGGTAATCCGACAAGCGTTACCAGGTTTTTTCTTGCGCGCATAACCGCTGGCAATAACCACAGTTCCTCATCTAGGTGTGCAAGGGCATTATATGCATCCCTTAAATCATCCATTACAAGCGTGCCCGGGGTATGCCCCATACTGCGGATAGCAACTGCCACTCTTTCTGCGGTTTTTTGGGAAACTGGACGAACCAACCAATAAGCTAAACCAAAAATACTGCTAATCGCCGTTAATATTAAAACAGCAATAGGCACCCACCAAGAAACCGCAATTGTTACACTATAAATGACTTCACCTGTTCCCACATAATCCGTGTCTTTAAGGACCCTGATTAAATCTTCAATCTCACCTCTCGCCTGGCCTTCATCCACATCTGATACTAAAACTTCAGCCTCATCCAGATGCCAGATGGTATTGTTTCTCATTGTCAGATATGCCGTGGCTGCGGTGCACAAGGTTCCTTGCGGATAAAGGCGTAGATTGCTGAAATAAAGTATCCACATACCACTGCCATCCATTGAGTGTGTTGCGCCTGCCAGCTTTCCGGGATAACGCGCCTGAAAAATCTCCAAGGCTTTATTAAGCTTGAGTAAAACCTTTCTTTTAGACACGTCCGGGCGGACATCTTGCAACCTAATCCTAACTAGCGGATTATCCAATTTTTTCTTACTACTGGGGGCATAACCCAGAAAAACCCTGGCTAGCTGCCGAGGGGTGATCCCGAGCATTTTACCAGCTACCTGGATAAAACAATTTGTTTCCAGGGCTACGGAAAGCAAGCCATCCAGATAATTCTCATCAAGTTCTAAATTATCCTTTTGAATTACTTCTAATAACTGCATCAATCTTTTTGGATTATCCCTGTAAAAAGCAAAACGATTGTCGCAAACCTGCTGGTGATTTTGCGTTAATTCCCCTAATTCATGGGTAATAAAATCATCAACCAATACTTCCTTTCCTTTGGTATTCGCCAACTCTATTGCCCAAGGATGAAAGTAAATAATATACTGATCTTTGTTTGTGGTGGCAATATATGGAGCATTGCTTTTTAATTTTGGCGCGGTTTCATGCAATCTGGTAATATCAGTAGTGATAATTACGGAAAATTCTGTAATATGCTTAGGCAGATCCTCGGCAATCGCCCAGATTCCCACTAGAGATAAGAATGTTTCTAAGCTTCTTTGCTCCAGGCCTTCAATAGCCTGCGTATTGAACGGTTCATATGACCAAGAATCTCCCTGCCGCACGAATCTAATTTCTCCAGTGAGGTTTTTCCCCAACCAACCGGTAATTCCTTCACCCTTATATTTTGCATACCTTGATTGCACTACACCAGGCACCAACAAAGGATAAGCGTGGGTTACTTCCAGGCCGCTTTCGCATTCGATTTCTACTGTCAGATTCGGCCGGCAAACATCAGCGACATCTTCTGCATCATTTTCCCAAGTAGCATGAGAACGCGCGAATTCTTCCGCGTATTTCAAATATTTACGTATGTGTGACAAAGCACTAGGGCTGGCACCTACAATTAAAGGCAAGCTGCGGTTGCCCAAATTATCTTCATGCATAATATTTTCTGGCGAAACCAAATATTCGATGTTTGCCTGAGTCATCCGGGTCTGCTCAACAACACTTTCTCCGATCCAATCATTACTGCCTGTACCTGCTGCCCAGAAAAAATGAGCATCCTGAGAAAGAATAGTTTTTTCATCGGGAAAAATTACACTCCAAAGATGTTCCCCGGTATCCGGATCTTCCTCAGTTAAGACTAATCTAACTCTTTCGATTTCTTTTTTTA
>JAQUNE010000199.1 GCA_028717765.1 Candidatus Omnitrophota bacterium
TATGGACCTGCATCCTTTGCAGGTTCAGACCCTTTTTGATATTATGCGCTTGGATAAAGCGGACATCGTCATTGGCTCGAAACTGCACCCTAATTCAGTAGTAAATTATCCTTTGGAGCGTAAAATCATGAGTTTTATTTATTACCTCTTTGTCAGGATATTTTTTGATCTTCCCTGTCATGATACGCAAACGGGATTAAAATTATTTAAGATTGAGGTAATCCGCAATGTCTTTCCTAGGATTTTGGTAAAACAATTTGCCTATGACCTGGAGATATTGATAAATGCGCATCATTTAGGATATAAAATTGCTGAGGCGCCAATAGTGCTTAGTCCGCAAAGAAACTTTGGAAGGATCGGTTTGAAGGCCGTTACCACAACTTTTAGGGACACTTTGGCGGTATTTTACCGGATGTACATCTTAAAATACTATGACCGTATCGATTATCATCGCCGTAAAAACCTGGCAAAAGAATTTAGAAGAATGCGTCGCTAAATGCCTGGAGCTTGACTTCGCAGAGTTTGAAATTCTCATTCTGCCAGATCAGCCTATTCAGGTGCCGGAATATCTTTTTGCTGCAGGAAAAACCATCAAGGTTATTCCTACCGGCAATATTGACCCGGCAGGAAAAAGGGATACTGCTCTGCGGCAAGCAAAGGGAGAGATTTTGGCATTTTTAGATGACGATGCCTTCCCCAAAAATGACTGGTTAAAAAACGCGATAGAAAATTTTTCTGACCCGCTTGTGGCAGCGGTAGGAGGGCCGGCGATTACCCCTCTGAGTGATTCATTAAGGCAGCAGGCAAGTGGCCGGGTATACGCTTCGCTATTAACTAGCGCAGGAGCAGTTTACCGTTATCTGCCTAAGCAGAGAAAAGAGGTGGATGATTATCCGTCTTGTAACCTTTTGGTACGCAGGTCTGTGATGGAAGAAATAGGGGGGTTTGATACAAAATTTTGGCCGGGTGAAGATACAAAACTTTGCTTGGAGATTACCCATAAGTTGCAGAAAAAGATTATTTATGACCCGCGCGCACAGGTATTTCATCATCGCAGGCCTCTTTTTCTCCCGCATGTCCGCCAGATTGTCAGCTATGCCTTGCACCGCGGATATTTTGTGAGAAAATATCCTCAGACTTCGCTTAGGTTGATTTATTTTCTGCCAAGCTTATTTGTGTTTGCTTTATTTGTTGCAGGGGTTATTTCCTTATTTAATCCATTTTTAAGGATTATCTACCTTTTTTCTTTAGGGTTATACCTGGCCATCGTTGCGTCATTTAGTTTTTCAAGGAATCTACGCATGGTTTTTTTTGTGTTCTCCGGGATAATTCTTACCCATCTTGCTTATGGTATTTACTTTTTAAAAGGTTTATTTTGTCGTAAGTTAAAAGAAGAATCATGAAAATACTGATTGCTTATCCGCCATTAAGTAATGAAAAAGGGTTTGCCACGCTTGGGCAGAATCGGCAATTCCAATATTTTAAAGAACCTACTTATATTTATCCGGTTGTTCCTGCGCAGGCTGCAACATTACTAAAAAATGCAGGCCACGAGGTAATTTGGCTTGATTGTATTGCCCAGGGTATATCTTTAGAAGGATTTTTTAAAATTATTTCGCAAGAAAAACCGGACCTGGTTACATTTGAAACTAAAACTCCGGTAATTAAACAGGTCTGGAAGATTATCGATGAACTAAAGAAGCTCTCGGATAGTACCTTACGGTTAAAAACCGTACTATTCGGCGACCATGTTACAGCTCTACCTGAAGAATCCTTCCAAAATAGCCAGGTTGATTTTGTATTGACAGGCGGTGATTATGATTTTTTGCTTTTAAATCTTTGTAATTTTTTGGAAGAAAAAAATAAACTTGATCCAGGGGTCTGGTACCGCGAAGGAGCCTTGGTGAAGAATACCGGGGCATTCAAGCTGGACCACCATTTGGATCTATTACCCTTCATCGACCGCGAGTTAACAAAATGGGACCTCTATGCATATAAAAATGGAAATTATAAACGTACCCCGGGAACTTATATTATGTCCGGCAGGGATTGTTGGTGGGGAAGATGCTCTTTTTGTTCCTGGCCAACATTATACCCGAATTTTAGGACCAGAAGTGTGGCGAATGTTTTGGAAGAAATAGGTATCTTAATTCGAAGATATAAGGTTCGCGAAGTTATGGATGATACCGGATGTTTTCCCGCGGGGGAATGGTTAAGGGATTTTACAAGTGGCGTGGTAGAGAGAGGGTTTCAAAAAAAGATCTATTTTGACTGTAATATGCGTTTCGGCGCTTTAACTAAAGAAGATTTTATCGCGATGAAAAAAGCTAATTTTCGCCTGCTCCTTTTTGGATTAGAATCTGCAAATCAGGAAACACTTAATCGGATAAATAAAAATCTCAAAGTTGAAAGGATTATAGAAGATTGTAAAGCAGCCAGGTCAGCCGGGCTGTTTCCGCACATTACGATTATGTTCGGGTTTCCTTGGGAAACTTATGAGGACGCTTTAAAGACACTAGAGTTAGGAAAGTGGCTCTTGAAAAAAGGATACGCCTATACGATGCAGGCTACCGTGATTATACCCTATCCGGGATCAGCCCTTTTTGAGGAGGGTAAAAAAGCTAACTGGCTGACTAGCCTGGATTGGGATGATTATGATATGAAACAGCCGGTAATGAAAACCCCAATGCCTAGCCAAAAGGTGATGGAGCTGGTCCAGGAGATGTATAAGGTTTCTTTCGCGCCCGAATTTATTCTCAGAAAGTTATTTTCTTTAAGAGATCTTGATGATTTAACTTATTCTGTCCGGGCTTTAAAAAAAGTTTTTGGTCGTGTTTTTGATTTTCGGGGAGAGAAATGATCTGGGAGATTGTTGGCACTTGCGCTGCTATTTTAACGATGTTTTCTTTTTTTCCGCAA
>JAQUNE010000200.1 GCA_028717765.1 Candidatus Omnitrophota bacterium
CACTGCCTCGCCAAAACCTTTTCCGCGGACAACCCCTTCTCTGACAGCAGCATTGATAAATTCAGCCGGTTCCCTACCCATACCGAATTTACCCTCTTTCAAGCCCTCACCCACATCCTCAGAAGTCCTGCCTTGAAGGGCTAATTCAAAATCGTGGATTACCCCAGCTCCATTAAGGCAAATACAGCTTATAACTTTTTTCTTTAAAAGCTCGATAAGTACAGGGTTGAGCCCGCATTTTATTACATGCGCCCCCCCCATATAGATGACTCCCTTTTTTAGCTTACTGGCCTTAACCACAGCCTCGACAACTGTCCTAAGATCCCTAGCTTTTAATATGCTCGGCAAAGAGTTGTAAAAAGACAAAAAACTCATACCTTTGCGGGGAGCCTTGGCAAAATCCGCTAATTTTACCTTGCTTTTTCTCTCTAAAACCGAATATGTGCTTACCTTATTTATATTTATCATGGAATTTGAATTTTAACACAGTTTGCTAATTAAATCAACCTTAAAAATTACCCTAAAAGGCCTGCATTAATTACTACTCTGAACCTCAAAACATAATCCTTAACCAACAAATCTAGCTTTGCCTGGGTTTTGGCAGGGTCTGCCCCAACTTGCGGATCTAGAGCAATTTCCTCGATAAGTTTTTTGACCAAAACGCTTCGGCTAAAAACTTCAAAAGATTTAGATTGCACCCGGCTGCCAAGCAATAATAAAATATTTAAAAAATCTTTATAATAGTAAACATAAGGCTTACGCTCTTGGGATAGGCGTAAACTGTAATTACTGATGGATTTCTGGATCTGGGGGTCTTGGATATCGATTTTAGCCAGATATTCTTCGAAATTAAGCAAAGACTCCTTGGTTTCTCGGCCTTCCCCGATTTTTTTCTCAAGCGCCAACTGGCAGAGTATCTCAGTAGTAGTCAGGTCCTCTAAAAAACTGCTCTTAAATTCCCGGGAATTGATATTCATCACTTGGGGGGAAATCAAAAATCCTAAAACTCCCTGGTAATCTTTAAAAGAGCTTTTTTCAAAAATCCAGCTATTCACCCGGACAATAACCTCATCCTCTAAAACAGTTCCTGCCTGGCGCAATAACTTCTCTTCACGGGTAATCAGCCTAAAGGCGACCAACAATAAGATAGCCGAAAAAATTATCAGCAGGATTTGAAAAATATTGTCCTTTAAAAAGTTGGACAGCTGATTGTCTGGCTGGAGTTTTTTATCTGATTGCTTGGGTTCTGGCCTATTAAGCAGGCGGTTGGATTCCTGTATAATGCGCTGGTTCTTTTGTTCTTGGCGCATCTGCTCAAAACTTCTTTTAGACTCTGTCTCGAATTCCTTCAATTCCCTTTGCCTGTCTTTTAAATCCTGAGACATTTGTTTAAAATTATCATTCAGCTGGTTTTGGGCAAAAATAACCGGCAGGAAAAAATTAAAAGCTAACGCAAAAATTATAATAATTTTATTTATTCTAGCCATTTTTTAAAATTTCATCTGCGATAGAAATTACCTCTTCCACCTTGATTGCCTTAAGGCAGGCGAATCCTTTTAAACAATTATGCGCCAAACATTCGACACAACCCACATTTTTATGTATTGTCCTGGCCTTTGGCCCTAAGGGAGCCCACCTTAAAGGGCTTAAACCCGGCTGGTTTCTGCCAAAAATAGAAATTACCGGCGTGCCCAAGGCCGCGGCAATATGCACCGGCCCTGAATCATTGGAAATAAACAGCTGGCATCTTTTCAATACACTAGCGAGCATGCTGATGGAAGTCTCACCAGCTAAATTTATGGCTTGATGCGACATATGTTTTTTAACTTCCTCGGCGAGGGCTTTATCTTTTGAGGCTGCCAAAATTAAAACCTTAAAACCGTATTTTTCGATTAATTTATCCGCCACTGCCGCAAACCGGTCATTTGGCCAGATCCTGGAAGGACAACTGGCCGCCGGATGCACTGCTAATAACTTATCCGTTTTCAGAATACTTAATTCTTCAAATAACTTATCAACTTTTTCTTCGGATTCTTTTTTAATCGGCATATAAAGAGATTTTGAGGCCGGCTCGATCCCCAAGTACCTAATAAAATCCAGGGTATATTCCGTCTCATGTTTCTGCCCTAATTGTTTAGTATGTTTTATTTTATCAGTGAGTAGGCGATGGAATTTACGATCATACCCCAGGCGCCTGGGAATAGCGGCAAAAAAAGTTATTAAATGCGTCCGGTTATTCGGATGCAGGATCAAGGCCAGGTCGAATTTTTTCTTTTTTAATAGCCGGGCGAATTTTATCGAACCCATCAAGCCGCGCTGTAATTTATCTTTATCATAAACAATCACTTCATCCAAATAAGGGTTGCCTTCCACTATTTCTTTGGCATACGGGCTGACTAAAACCGCAATATAAGCATGTGGATAATTTTCCCTGATAGCCTTAATCACCGGAGTAGATAAAACCACATCCCCGATCCTATCTGTCCGGGCAATAAGGATCCTTTTAAAAGGCTTAACTTTTGGAGAGTCGACTCGATTAAGAATATTTTTTACCCCTTCCAAGAGATCGCTGGGTTTTACCAATTTTAAACAATCCAGGGTCCCAAACTCACATTGGGCTTTCTGGCACGGCCGACAGTAAAGCTCTTTTTTAGCAGTGACTTTCACTCCAGACCAGGGGCCATATTTCAAATCATCTGTCGGCCCAAAAACCACGGCAGTCGGAATATCCAGATAACCGGCAATGTGCAGCAGGGCGCTATCATTGGACACCACCAGGCTTGATCTTTTAACTAAAGCTGCCAATTCTAATATACTAGTTTGCCCACTTAAATCCACTAAGGGGTATTGACTATTTTCTTTAATCGTTTGGCAGATACCGCAATCTTGGCTATCCCCGACTAGAATTACCTTATATT
>JAQUNE010000201.1 GCA_028717765.1 Candidatus Omnitrophota bacterium
TGCGCTCTAGCCAAACTGAGCCACGCCCCGTTAATCTTTTTGGCTTCGTGGCGAATCCCCATCCAATATCTAACTTGTTGAATGGGGAGAACACGCCCCGTTAATCTTTTTGGTTTCGTGGCGAAACCCCCACCATATATACGACTAATTGAATGGGGAGAGCCACGCCAATCGATAAATATATCAAATTAGTATACCAGAAATCGTAAAAATAGGCAATAAATTATGGAAGGAAAGTATTAAGTAAAGGTTAAAAAGAAAAAATAATCAAAGAAAGGATTAACTACTGGAGGGATTGGCGCAAGGTGGACCACACCCACTAAACCAGTCCATACACTGAGATACCATTAAAGCCGGACCAAATTGGAATTCTCCGGTATAGTTCTTACATGCTGCCAGGACTCTCTCTTCTACTTGGCCAAAAGGCCTAAAAAGAATAGTTAATTTTGGGGTACTCCAGGTTTTTCGCTTATTTTTAGGCATTTTACTTTCTTAATATACTATAACAACGCAAATCAACTGTATCCAAGTGCTGCGCACCCATACTGCACAGGCATCTGTTGCGGAGGATGCGGACACACATATGCTGTTCCTGGAGGTGGAGGCTCAGGAGGAATAACACAAGGCACGTCTTTCATTCTGGTAACCTGACAAGAAAAACTGGTTGAGGGCCCATAACCACCACCGCCACTCTTACAAAAATTTAATATTAATTCAGCTGCCTCATCCCTAAGAAGAATCATCAGTCTTGGCTGCTGCCATTTTTTCTTATATGAAATATTTTTATTCACGATTTAATAATACTGCGGTAGGAAAAAAAGTCAAGCCTTTTTGACGAAAATATCAAACTCTAAATTTACCTTGTCCGAAACACCTTTAAAGCCTAAAGTAGTATTTTTCATGGTATGCGGAATGATGCAAACCGTAAAGGTGTTTGCGTTTTTTTCTGCGATAGTCAAGCTAATGCCATCTACAGCAATCGAGCCTTTAGACAGGCAATATTTTGTAAATTCAGGGGCGATAGCGATTTGGAAACAAGGGTTATTTTGCAGAAAACTTTTTTTACGGATAATGCCGATACAATCAATGTGCCCGTAAACAAAATGCCCGGATACCCTTTCGCCGATTTTCAAACTACGCTCCAGATTAATTTTGTCTGAAATTCGTAGCGCCATAAGACTAGTGGTGTTAAGGGTCTGCTGTACTACTTCAAATACCAGGCTCTCGCTACTTTTCTTAACTACAGTCAGGCAAATTCCATTCAGGGAAATACTATCCCCGATTTTCGTATCTGCCAATACTTTCTCAGCCTTAATTTCCAAGAGCACAACACCGCCTCTTCGGGAAATATTTTTTACTTCTCCTAACTCCTCAACGATTCCGCTAAACATCCTATTTTACATATCCCTCGATCAAAAAATCCTCTCCCAGGCGTTTGAGGCTGAAATTCTTCAATTTAATTGCTTTGTCTATGCGCGAAACCCCTTTGCCCATCACAGAACTAATTGCGTTTTTGCCTCCGATAATTTTCGGGCTAACAAAAAATAATACCTTATCTACCAGCCCTTCATCAAATAAGGCCCCGATTAATGTCCCTCCGCCCTCTACCAGAATATTGGTGATCTCCAGTTGTGCCAGATTTTTCATCATATTCTTTAAGTTTACCTGCCCGGATTTTTCTTTGACTTCTAAGACCTTTGCCTTTTGCGCTAAAATCTGGCGATTCTGGGTTTCCTGGCCAGGACGAGAAGCAATAGTAGCAATAATGATCCGGCTATCTAAGGAAAAAATATTTGCTTTTTGCGGAGTACTTAACTGACTATCCACAATAATCTTTATCGGCTGTTTCCTGGAAAACCAGGCATTAAGTTTTGGATTATCCCGCAGGACCGTATTGATCCCCACCATAATTGCGTCGTAGTCCTTACGAATTTTATGGGCAAAGGAGCGCGATTTGTCAGAGGTAATCCATTTAGAATCTCCATTTTCAGTGGCGATCTTTCCATCCAGCGACTGTGCAATCTTTACCGTTACAAAAGGCATATGTCTGGTGATATATTTAATAAAAGGCTCGTTGATTTTTCTTAAACGTTCTTCCAAAAACCCCACCTCAACTTTTATTTTATTTTGCTTAAGAAGATTGACCCCTCTTCCGTTATTGCGCGGATTTGGGTCGATCATACCGATAATAACCTTCTTTATACCGCTCTTAATAATCCTATCCACGCATGGCGGAGTACGGCCAAAATGCGTACAAGGTTCTAAAGTCACATAAAGAGTAGCATTTTTTATGCCTTGCCCGGCTTCATCTAAAGCCATCACTTCTGCATGCGCTAGGCCAGCTTTCGCGTGATACCCTTTACCGATAATCCTGCCATTTTTCACTACAACTGCTCCGACAAGCGGATTAGGAGAAGTCTCTCCCTTGGCTTTTAAAGCAAGTTTCATTGCTAGATTCATGTAATATTCGTGATTTTTTTTCATTTCCCCGCCTTCAATTTCTCCACTAAATCATAGGGGATCTTTACTGCGCCGATTCTGATTTCCGGCTTAGCCTTACCATGGCAATCTGACCCGCCAGTAGCCAATAAATGATATTTTTCTGCCAGTTCCAGATAAAAATTTCTCATTGACTGCGTATGTTCAGGATAATATACTTCCAAACCCATCATCCCTGCGTTGATAAATTCAACAATCAAATCGTCTTTATGAATACTATACGGGTGCGCCAGAACAGGGATTCCTCCTGCTGCCTTAATTAAGGCAATTGCTTCTTTTACGCTAAAACGAAAACCTAATACATATGCCGGGCACATATCTCCGATATATTTCGCAAAGGCCTCAAAAATATTATCTACCAGTTTTTCCTTCACCATTGCTCTAGCTAGATGGAGCCTGCCTA
>JAQUNE010000202.1 GCA_028717765.1 Candidatus Omnitrophota bacterium
TTAACCAAAAATGGCGGAAAAATTTCCGTGTAGCCGTGTTTTCTCGTATGCAAATCGAGCATAAAATTAATTAACGCCCGCTCTAGCTTTGCGCCCCAGCCTTTATAAAGGATAAAATTTGTCCCGCTAATTTTCGTGGCGCGCGGAAAATCGATAATATCCAGATTCTGACAGATTTCTACGTGAGTGACCGGCTTAAAATCAAATTTCGGCGGCTCTCCCCAGGAACGCACGACTTTATTGCAAGTAGGATCTCCACGCGGAATGGAAGCGTGCGGAATATTAGGAAAGGTTAAGATCAGCTTTGCCAACTGGTCATCAATCTCTTTTAATTTTCCTTCCAGGCCATCGATTTGGCTGGAAATTTCCTTCATTGTGGAAATTTTTGGCTTGGCGTCTTTTTTTTCTTTTAAAAGTACGCTGATTTCGTCATTGGCCTTGTTTCTTTGGCTGCGTAAAAGCTCTAGTTCGCTTAAGATTTTACGCCGAGATTCATCAAGCGTAATTAAATCATTCAAATCCAGTTTTAAATTACGTTCCTGAATGGATTTTTCTACGAGTGTTCGGTTTTCACGAATAAATTTTAGATCCAACATGATTAGATTATCCTTTGATTACGCCCACTGGCCGCATTCTGCAAACGCGCTTGGAAATTCCGGCACGATGCACCACATTTACCACATCATTGACGTCTTTATAAGCCGATGGTGCCTCTTCAACAATAGTACCTCTTCCTGAAGCTTTTACCATTATACCTTTGGATTCTAAATCTTTCAATAAAACATTTAGATTGGTAGATTTTGTCGAAGCAGTACGGCTTTTTACACGGCCAGCCCCGTGACAGGTGGAATAAAATGTTTCTACAGCCTTTTCTGTTCCCACAAGTAAATAAGAATTCCTCCCCATGTCTCCGGGAATGATTACCGGCTGCCCGGTCTTCTTATACCTTTCGGGAAGCGCTGGATGGTTTGGCGGAAATGCCCTTGTGGCACCCTTACGATGTACACAAAGATTTTTTTCTTTGCCGTTAATCTCGTATTTCTCTACCTTAGCGATATTGTGTGCAACATCATAAATTAAAAACATCCCTAATTTCTGCCAGGAGGTAGCAAATATTTTTTCAAAGGCTAATCTGGTAAGATGCATTAAACACTGCCGGTTTGCCCAGGCATAGTTTGCCGCGCAGCGCATTGCCGCTAGGTACATTTTTCCTTCTGAGGAATTTACCGGCGCGCAAGCAAGCTGCCGGTCAGGAAGATGAATATTATATTTGTTCAAACAATGCACCATATCTTTTACATAATCCTCGCAAACCTGGTATCCGAAACCACGCGAACCGGAATGGATCATAATCGTTACCTGGCCCAGATCTAATCCAAAGGTATCGCAAAGCTCAGTATCAAAAAGCTGATCAATCACCTGAACTTCTAGAAAATGATTCCCTGAACCAAGTGTACCTGACTGAGCCTTGCCTCTTTCATATGCTCTTTGCGAAACCGCCTCGGGGTCAGCTCCGGATATCGCCCCATTTTCCTCTGTACATTCTAGATCTTCCTGCGTTCCATATCCTTGCTCTACTGCCCATTTTGCGCCCTTAACTAAAATCTCTTTTTCTTCTTTTGCGCTTACCCTAATATCACCCTTAGAGCCCACACCCGCGGGAACGCCATTAAATAAAGCATAAACCAAATCACTTAATTTATCTTTAATATCTTCATAGCGTAGGTCAGTCCTCATTAATCTTATTCCGCAATTAATGTCAAATCCCACGCCGCCGGGTGAAATCACTCCCCCTTCTTCAATATCAGTAGCTGCAACACCTCCAATGGGAAAACCATAGCCCCAGTGAATATCCGGCATTGCCAAGGAAGAATTTACGATCCCCGGTAAAAATGCCACATTAGCCACCTGCTCCAAAGCTTTATCCTGATAAATGTCTTTGAGCAATTTCTCATCGGCATAAATCAAACCCGGAACCTTCATTCCCGGCTTATAGCTCTGCGGAATGCGCCAGCGGTAATCGTCAATTTTTTCTAAATGGATTTGCTCTGACATTTTTTAAACATCCAGGATTACTTCTGCCTGCCAACCTTGCCTTTTCTTGGTTATCTTTAATTGATGGTAAGTCGCGGCTTTAATTTCTGTATTAACTTTATAATTAGTGATCCTGCTTCCGATCCCCACGGCTTGAAGGTTTTTTTCATCAAGCTGCTTAAATTTAAAACTTTCGAAAATAACCCCTCTTGCCGCGGATAATGACAATAATTCATTCAACCAATTCAAAAAAAGCTCTTCCAAATTATCGGCTTTTTGTTGAATTGATATTTCCTTATGATTTTTCTCTTGGGTAGATATCTTTTCCGAGGAGAGTTCAAAAATGGCAAGACCGGCATTTTTAAATAAATCTTTTAAATTACGGCCGGTAATTCTGATACCAATATCTGCGGTATGTTCAATAATCTCGTAATTTTTCCCCACATTAATAAAAAATTCCCTAAGAGCCTATAGCAGCGCTACACGAATATGTCCAGCCGCCGCTCCAACCTGAAAAACTGTGGCAACCCCTTCCTACGCCCGCAGGAATGGGATTGATTGGGCCATTATCGCCCTTACAATATTGCAAAATATTACTCTCTTTACTTTTTAACAATACTGTAAGCTGAGGCCTCACCCATTGCTTCTTTTTCATCACCTATCTCGCTTTTTATTATTTAATGGGCCATGTAGGAGTCGGACCTACGACCTTGACATTAAGAGTGTCCTGCTCTGCCAATTGAGCTAATGGCCCTGATCTATTACTACTTGAAGCCATTAGCGAAACACTACTGCTATTTGATGTCTGGGTGTGAGCTAATGGCCGGCTTTCTTCTTAGGTTAGAAATTATACCAGATT
>JAQUNE010000203.1 GCA_028717765.1 Candidatus Omnitrophota bacterium
CCGGTCAGAAAAACCGTCGGCCTTAGCCTTTTGCATTAATTCCACGGTAACTTTTATCTCTTCGTGAGCGCCTTTGTATTTTTTAACTTCTTCTTCCAGTTCGATGAGCTGTTTCATATTATCAATAAACCAGCGGTCAATGTGCGAAAGCTGGTAAATCTCATCCAAGGAGATCCCAATTTTTAATGCGTACCTAATATAAAATAACCTCTCATCATTAGGAATACGGATTTTATCCTTGATCGTTTTTACTAAACCATTCTCGGGATTTTTTAACTCTTCGTCGGAAATTTTATCCTTTCCGTCAGCTCCAAAACCAAAACGCGAAGCTTCGATAGAACGAATCCCTTTTTGCAGGGCTTCTTTAAAATTTCTGCCGATAGACATCGCTTCTCCTACTGCCTTCATCGAGGTATTTAAAACCCGCTCTGCACGGGGAAATTTTTCAAAAGTAAACCTGCAGATTTTAAAAACACAGTAATCCACTGTCGGCTCAAAAAATGAAGTGGTTTTTCCGGTGATCTGATTCATTACTTCCGGCAGGGTTAAACCCACTGCTAATTTTGTCGCCACACGCGCGATTGGAAAGCCTGTAGCCTTAGAGGCGAGCGCTGAAGAACGGCTTAATCTGGGATTTACCTCTATAATGACGATCTGACCCGTATCAGGATTCTGTCCGAATTGAATATTTGCTCCTCCTCCGGTAATCCCTACGCGCCGGATAATTCTTTTTGATAAATTCACAAAATTGGTATATTCCTCAGCGGTAAGCGTCTGGGCAGGTGCCACGACAATGCTGTCTCCAGTATGTACACCCATCGGATCCACGTTTTCCATGGAAGTAATCATGATCACGTTATCCGCGCAATCACGCATTACTTCAAATTCAATTTCTTTCCAACCTAAAACCGATTGTTCCACCAAAATCTGATGTACCGGGCTGGTTTCCAAGCCCTTAAAAAGATAATTCTCTAATTCTTCTTTATTGTAAGCAATAGAACCACCGCTTCCCCCCAGGCAGTAGGCCGGACGCAAAATCAAAGGAAAGCCGATGCCTAAACCGATTTTCACTCCTTCTTCCACGCTTGTGGCAATCCCACTCTTAGGCACATCTACGCCGATCTCCTGCATTGCTTTCTTGAATAATTCACGGTCTTCAGCACAAGAAATCGCTTCTACCGAAGCACCGATAGATTCTACCCCATATTTTTTTAAGATTCCTTGCTTCATGAGGAAAAAAGCTAAATTCAATCCGGTTTGCCCCCCAAGTGTAGGAAGAATCGCGTCCGGGCGCTCCTTAGCAATGATCTTCGTCACCATCTCCACGTTTAATGGCTCTATATAGGTAACATCTGCCAGCCCCGGATCAGTCATGATCGTAGCTGGATTGGAATTTACTAAAATCGTGAAATAACCCTCTTCTTTTAAGGCCTTACAGGCTTGGGACCCGGAATAATCAAATTCGCAAGCCTGTCCAATGACAATCGGGCCTGAGCCAATCATTAAAACTTTTTTGATATCGCGCCGCCTGGGCATAATTGGTCCTCCTAAAGCATTTTAAGAAAACTTTTAAAAATAGGGTTTACTTCCAAGAACCCCGGGCTTACCGGATTATACTGTACTCCGATAAGTTTTAGTTTTTTACTTTCCATCTCTTCAACAGTACGGTCATTTAAATTAAAACCGGTAATCGTCAAATGCTTAATTTTTCCTAATGTATCTGCATCAACCGTCACCCCGTGATTCTGCACGGTGATCGCACCCTTATATGAAGTAGGGTTATGAATCGGGTAATTTACGCCACGGTGCCCGAGCTTCATCCTAGAAAGCTTAGCCCCTAAACTTAAGGCTAGAACCTGATGCCCGGTAGCAATTCCCAAAATTGGCAGGCGCCCAATCAATGTACGGATATTCTGCGCAACTGTTTTTAAACCAATGTCCTCTTCCGGGCCGCCGGAAATAATTAAGCCGTCTGGTTTCTCTCTAAGAATTTCTTCTGCCGTAGCAGAAAAGGGTAAAAGCGTAATTCCTAGCCCTAAAGTTTCTAACTCTTTAATTATACTTTGTGTGACCCCTAAATCTAAAATCACAATTCTCTGTCTTGCTGTCTTTTTTCCTAGATGCAAAGGTTTAGTAAGAGAAATTTTCGGCAATAAGCTCATCACAGGATGCTGACGGAAATTCTCTAGTTTGGCTGCGAGCTCTTTTATCTCCTGGGTTTTAGTAGAAATAATTCCTAGCATTTCTCCTTTTTGCCTTAAGTGCACTGCTAAGGTGCGCGTATCTACCTTGGTGAGCGTCAAAAGGTTCTCCGCAGCCAGGAAATCTTCCAGGCTTTGCTTTGCCTGCCAATTAGAATGAATCCGTGAAATCTCTTTAATCACTAGGCCGGCTAGCCAGGATTTTTTAGACTGAGAAAATTTTGGCGCAACTCCGTAATTTCCGATCAAGGGATAGGTTAAAACCAAAATTTTTCCGGCATTTGCCGGATCAGTAATCATCTCCTGGTATCCCACTACCGCAGTGTTAAGAATTACCTCTCCGATAATTTCGCCTTCACCAAGCGCTTCGGCAGAAAAAACTTTTCCGTCTGCTAACATTAAAACTGCCTTCATCGGTTACTCCTCTTTAGAATTAATTTGACTTGAGTAATTGCTTCCTCAATTGTGCTTACCTTAATTACTCCTTCAATTTCCCAAGAATTTAAACTGATAATTGGGATGCCAAACTGCAGGCAATAAGCGATTTCAGAAAGCGTACCCGCAGCTCCAGGCAAAGCAACTACCACATCTGCACTCTTTACTACTAAAACATTTCTCGCCAAACCCATGCCTGTTGGAATGACGATATCGACAAATTTATTCGCTGCTTCTTTATCA
>JAQUNE010000204.1 GCA_028717765.1 Candidatus Omnitrophota bacterium
ATATTTCCCCGGGACTTTGACATTACCTCCCCGTCTTTTAAAACCATTCCCTGGGTTAAGAGGCGTTTAAATGGCTCCTCAAAATTGATCATCCCCAAGTCTTTAAAGAATTTGGTAAAAAAACGCGAATATAATAAATGTAAAATCGCATGCTCAATTCCGCCAATATATTGGTCCACCGGCATCCAATAAGCTACCTCCTTTTCTTCAAAAGGCAGCTGATTATTTTTTGGCGAACAAAATCTTAAAAAATACCAGGAAGAATCAAAGAATGTTGCCATGGTATCGGTTTCCCGACGGGCAGCGCCTTTACATTTCGGGCATGAGACATTGACAAATTCCTTAACTTTGCCTAAAGGACTGCCGCCCTCTCCGGTAAAAGGCGCATCAGAGGGTAATTTTACCGGTAGATCTTCTTGCGGCACAGGCACAACACCACATTTAGCGCAATAAATTACTGGGATAGGAGTACCCCAGTAACGCTGGCGGGAAATCAGCCAATCACGCAACCGCCAATGTGTTTCGATTTTTCCGATTGCCTCTTTTTCCATCCACGCGGCGATTTTTATCTTTGCCTCTTGATTTGTAAGGCCATTAAATTGCCCGGAGTTTACTTGAATACCATCATCCTCATATGCCTCACTTAATTCTTCTGCCGCATGGCTTACAGCTTGTGGCTGAATTACAACCCTCATCGGCAACTCATGTTCCTTGGCAAAAAGAAAATCGCGCTGGTCATGTGTAGGCACTGCCATAATCGCACCCGTACCATATTCCATCAAGACATAATCCGCGATCCAAATGGGAATTTCCTCTTGATTCACCGGGTTAATCGCAAAGGCGCCACTAAATACCCCTTCTTTTTTGATCTCGCTTGCGCTACGCACTACTTTAGTCTCTTTACTTGCCTTATGAATAAATTTGAGCACTTCTTTTTCCTGCGATTTGCCGTGAATAATTTCTTTGACTAAAGGATGTTCTGGAGCGAGCACTATATAAGTTGCCCCGAAAATCGTGTCTACCCTGGTCGTAAAAACCGGGATGATTTTTTCACTATTTTTAAGGCGGAAATAAATCTGCACCCCCTGGCTCTTACCGATCCAGTTACTCTGCATTGCCAAAACTTTCTCTGGCCAGTCTTTTAACTGATTCAAGTCTTCCAATAGCCGTTCTTTATATTCAGTAATTTTCAAAAACCACTGCTCGAGATTTTTCTGTTCAACTTCGCTGTGGCACCTCCAGCAGCCGCCATCGATCACTTCTTCATTCGCCAGGGTAGTTTCGCATGCCGGGCACCAATTCACCGAAGAAGCTTTTTTATAGGCCAGGCCGCGTTCAAACATCTTCAGGAAGATCCACTGATTCCAGTGATAATAACTGGAATCACAAGTAGAAACCTCTCTTTCCCAGTCGTAAGAAAAACCCATTTTTTCCAGTTCTACCTTCATCCATTCAATACATTTATGCGTCCAGATATCCGGCTTGGTTTTATTTTTAATCGCGGCATTCTCTGCCGGCTGGCCAAAAGCATCAAAACCCATAGGATGTAAAACATTATACCCCTGGATAATGCGAAAACGCGCAGCCACATCGCCAATAGTATAATTACGCACGTGGCCCATATGGATCTTTCCCGATGGGTAAGGAAACATTTCTAAAAGATAATATTTTGGCTTTTCCGACGAAGTATGAGCAGAAAAACTTTTTTTCTCCTGCCAAATCTTCTGCCATTTTTTTTCGATTTCTTTGAAAGAATAATTCATGGTTGTTAATCCTTGAGAAATTTCTTCACAGTTGCCAAATTAATTTTATCGGCATCTGCACTATCTTTGGGGGTTTCCAAAATGAATGCGCAATGTTTTAATTTCGCCTGGGTCACAATTCTCTTCATCCCCTCCATACCAATAGAGCCTTTTCCAATATGGTCATGGCGATCATGATGCGTACCTAATTTACCCTTGGCATCATTTAAGTGAATTAATTTAATCAAATCTAATCCCAGTAAATCTTCGATTTCCTGCAAAGTACTTTTCAGCCCCTCTTTTGAAGCAAGGTCATAACCTGCCAAATATGCGTGGGCAGTATCAAGGCAAAGTGCCACGCGTTCTTTATGCTTTATTCCTTGGAGAATTACCTTTTGATGGATAAATTTATATCCTAACCAGGATCCTGAACCAGCAGTATTTTCTAATAATATTCCGACACCGGTATCCCTGGTTCTTTCGATAATCGTATTCAAGGC
Source organism: Candidatus Omnitrophota bacterium (assembly GCA_028717765.1). The sequence continues at coordinate 2,243 of JAQUNE010000204.1, forward strand.
CTCAATCAGTCGCTTGATCCCTTCCTCTTCCGAGGTCTGCTTATGGCTGCCCATATGCGTGACAATATAATCTACCCCCAGGGATTGCGCCTCTACAATATCCTCAATATACGCTTCGATTGAGGCATGATATAATTTTCTCTCCGGAGAAGCAAGGTTAATTAAATAAGGGGCATGAATAAATACCGGTCTGATCTTGAATTTTTTCTGCTGCTGCCTAAATTCCGCGATATCTTCAGCTGAAAGCTGGTTTTGGCGCCATCTCTGGGGGTTGCGGCTGAAAATTTGCATGGTGTTAGCGCCTAATCTAGCGGCAACGCTAAAGGCTTGATAAATTTTACTTACGCCGGAGATGTGCACACCTAAACGCATAATGCTAAATTATACCCTACTTGCACCCTGGCGTCAATGCTGCTCTTTTATGGATTATAAATGATAAGTGAGGAATTATCAGGTAGCGGAGATTTGTGATGAAATTGGTGGAGCTGAGGAGGATTGAACTCCTGACCCCTTGCATGCCATGCAAGTGCTCTCCCAGCTGAGCTACAGCCCCATATTAGTTGCGAATAGAAACTACTTCTTGACCTTTGCTATTTTAGAATATAAAATACTTCGAGTCAACTA
>JAQUNE010000205.1 GCA_028717765.1 Candidatus Omnitrophota bacterium
TCCAATACCTTCAAGGCGTTCTCAGATAATTGTAACGACATCCTCCACCTCCAAGTAGAAATTTATCATAAACCCGATTTCAATATATCACGCAAAATTATTTTGTCAAATAAAAAATACAATATATGGTATGTTTTTCAAAAAAGGGCACTATAAATTGTATTAAGAGCTGATTGGACTAGCAGATTCCCTGATCACCAGTTCAGTGGGAAGAACGGTCTTTTCCACCTTCGGAGTCTTTTGTGCGCTCATTAAAAAATTAAGCCTTTTTACGCTCTCCTGGGCCATTTTTACCAGCGGCTGCCTGACAGTAGTCAGCGCCACCGGACCATATAACCCAGAAGGGTTATCATCAAAACCGACAATCGATAAATCCTTGGGGATGTTCTTTCCTAACTCCCTTGCTACTGCCATTACTTCCAGCGCCATTGAATCAGAGGCAACAAAAACCGCAGTAGGACCATCCTGCATCTTAATAATTTTTTCCGCCACTTGCCTGGCCTGTCCGCGGGAATAATCAGTTTTAAAAATATACTCCTGGCGCAACTCAATATCATTTCTTTTTAAAGCCAGGGTATACCCTTCTAAACGTAAAGCTGCGGGCTGAGTAATTAAATCTCCGCTAACATGTGCAATCTTTCGGTGCCCTAAGCTGATCAAATAATTTACTGCCGCTTCCGCCCCTCCGATATTGTCTACGGCAATACAATTGACCTTTAGGTCTTCTATATAATTATTGATCACTACACAGGGGATTCCGGCGTTAACTGCCTCTTCCAGTTGCGTGCGATTACCGATAATGTCCGCGAAGATTATTCCTCCGGCGGCTTTTAGGTTTAACGGCGTGCGGCTATCGGTTAGCTGCAGCAATAAATCTAATTTTAGCGCCTCACAAAGCGTGCCGATCCCGCGGATAAGCTCTAAAACATAAAATGAATAAAACATCCCCTCATAACGGGGAATCACCAGCGCTACCACATTGCTTTTTCCGGATGCCAGCCTTTGGGCAAAGACCGACGGCTGAAAACGCAGCTGTTTTATGGCATTAACGACTTTAATCCGGTTTCTTTCTTTGACCGAGGCAAATTTATTTAAGACACGAGAGACTGTAGCAATGGAAACTCCGGCGAGGCGTGCGACATCTTCAATCGAGGTATTCTTTTTCTGTTCAGGGTTATTATCTTTCATGACTTTAATCTTACTTTATCACCCACCTGAATTGTCTCGGCTTCCCTTTGGATATCGCAAGCAGAAATTGATTTACGCGTTTCAATGATCTCCACGACGCCTATGGGCTTATTGGCCTTATTGTAGACATTAAAAACATCCCCCACCCGCACACCTTGCTCTTCTCCGAGGTCAACAATCACAAAATTATTATCCCGGTTCACAGCAGAAACTTTTCCCTCTTTCTGCTGGATACTCGCGGAAGAGGATACGGTTGCCGGAGTAGATGTTGAAGGAAAACTGGTAGTTTCTGCAGGCGGACGGACCACTATCGGGGTTAATTCCACCGGAGCTTCTTTTGTGGCCGGTTCGGTTGTGGAAGTTCTGCTCATTTTCTCTAACTGCAGCATCTTATCTTTTAAAAGTACGTCCATTTCATTAAACCTGGATTCCAGGGTATGGCTCTTCTCCTGGGCAGCAGCTAATTTTCTTTCCAGGCCGATCTTCCGGTCATTTAAGTTCTTTAGCTGCCTGCGTAACATCGCATTCTCTGTTTTAATCGCCTTAAAAGAATCCTGAATCTGCAGCTTATCGTTCTTTTCGCCTACCAATTCCAGGGCGATAGAATCCATCATCTTCTTATTATATTCAAGCTGTTTCTGGGTAAACTCATATTGCCTGCCTAAATCCTGTTTTTCCCGGCCTAAATTTCCCGCTTCCAGTTCCAGGGAATTATTTTCCTTCTGCAATTGCTCGTTATTAATTTGCGCGGTCTTTAGCTCGCTGCGCACAGTATCCAGCTGCCACTCAAGGTCTTTTTTCTGTTTTAAGATATTTGCCCAATAAGCGTCGTTCACCAAAGCTACGATAGAGGGCTGTGTTGCGGTTGTGGGCTGGGTTTGTGCTTCTTTTTTCTTTAATGCGGCAACCTGGTCTACCAGTGTCTGGCGGGCCTTATCCACCAATTCATATTTTTTTTGGATTTCTTCTTTTTCCTTGGAAAGCTTTTCAACCCCCTGATTTAATTCAGTGAGCTGCTTCTGGAGCTGTCCGACCTTTTGTTTGCTGGTTTCAATTTCTTTAATTAAAGAAGATTTATCTTCCTGGAGGGTATTTTTCGTGCGGAGAATTTCTTCTTTAGAAATAATCGTAAAGATATTAAGAGCAAAACTCACCACCAATACCGCGATGAGCCCGATAATAATAAATTTTATTTTTTGCTCCATCGGCTTTTATAGCCTTTAAGAAAGGGCAAAAGTCTTTTGCATTACCAGACTTGCTGCCCCGAGTGCTACGGCGTTTTCCCGCAGTTGAGAATAAACAATTTTTAAATTTTCCGTTACTTCCCTGAAAGCCCAATCTTTGACGGTAAGTACGCAATTATTCAAGAACTCATCTCCTGCTTCCTCGAAACCTCCGCCGATAATTACAATCTGAGGATTAAAGAGATTAACTAAAAAGGCAATTTTAATCCCCAGCCTGCGGCTGGCAAGCTTCAAGGCTTCAGCGGCAATCGGGTCTTTTGCCCTGGCAGCGATAAAAACGCTTTTTAAATCCACATTATTAATATTACTGGAAGTAAGTTTAAAAAATCTCTCCGCGCCTTCCTTGTCGCGCGCCAGAAGGCTCCTGGTATCATCAATGATCCCTAAATCTATTTCCCAACGTTTTAAGAAACAGTCTTTTC
>JAQUNE010000206.1 GCA_028717765.1 Candidatus Omnitrophota bacterium
CTCCAGTAAGACCTGGTATATTTTAGTGGCGATAGTCATTTTTGTGATCATTTCTCTTTATAACCGTAAAGCCCTTCCTTTTTACAATAAGTTGATGCGAAAAATTAAATTGCACCTTCCGGTAGTAAAAAGGCTGGTTAAGAATCAAGAATTGGCGCATTTTTCCCGTTCCTTGGCCATGCTTTTAAACGGCGGAGTAGTCGCCTTAAAGGCTTTAGAGGTAGCTACACTTACTATTGAAGACCCTAAATTAAGAGCAGAGATGAGAAAAGTTTATGAATCAGTTGCTTCCGGGCAAAGTATAGCTAAGAGCATGGAAGAGTATACTAGCCTGCCAAAGTTTTTTGTCAAGATGATTGCTGTGGGAGAAGAATCCGGAAGGCTGGGCGAGGTGCTGGGTGAAATATTAGAGTCCTATACCCAGCAAATCGAAGCTGATATTATGCTGATTAGTTCTCTCTTGGAGCCCTTGCTGATTCTTGGGCTAGGGTTAATTTTAGGGACAATAGTCCTAGCGATTCTTTTACCGACCTTTCAAATTACCCAGATGGTGCATTAATCATGAAGCAATCTCCCGTCGGAATAGAAATCAACGAACAATTTTTAAAAATTGCCACAGCCGCGCCTTTTGTCAAACAGGAGCAGCTTGCTGATTGTGTGGTTAAGCCGATTGCCGGCCTAACTGACAAGCAAATTACCGAAATTATCTCCGAGGTATTCCGCGATTTAAAATTACGGCCCCGGCCCCTGGTACTTTCCGTACCGCGCAATCTGGTTACTGTAAGAAACCTGCATCTTCCCTCGGAAGATAAAAATGAAATCGGGCAGATGCTACAGCTGCATATCGGCAGGATTGTCCCCTATAAAAAAGAGGAAGTGGTTTTTAATTATTCTCTTCTTGGGCACGATGAAATGAATTATATGAAGGTGTTGCTGGTGATTGCGCATAACGATATTTTGAAGCGGCAGATGAATATTTTGCAGGCCGCCGACCTTTATATTGACCGGATTGATTTGGGCTCTTTTGGCGCATGGGAATGGGCCCTGGCAACACAGAAAAACGAAATCAATGCCAATGATATTTACCTGCTTTTGGATGTTGACTCAACATTCACTGATTTTATTATTTTTAACCGCAATCATCTATTATTTACCCGTAGTATTGCCCTGGAAACCTCGGCACAATTGCAGGCGGCTCAGGTTACCAAGCTGATCGGTGAAGTTAAACAATCACTGGTAATTTTTCACAATGAAGAACAAAATAAGAATCCGGCGAAAATTTTCCTTGCCGGGGCTAGCATTATCAGTGACTTAGAGCCAGCCATGAAGGCGGATTTGGATATTGAGATAAAAAGTGTGGCCTTTCCATATACCAAGGCAATGCTGGAAAGCAAAAAACGGCAGGTGCCGATAAATGTTTCGCTTACTGCAGTATCGGAACTTACCCTGGAAGATACCGGTAAAAGAGTGACCTTTATCCTGCCCGAAATTCAAATCAGAAGGTCTTTGCGTGACCGTACCAGGGACCTGACGATTCTTGGGGCGCTGGTGCTTTATTTCTTTAGTGCGGTGGTGGCATTTTTCTGGGGGAAGTTTTATAATCAGCAGAATTATTTAAGTAAATTAACCGAGCAGAATGCCAAAATTGATAAAGAGATGGGTGGTTTACTGGGACAATACAGAAAGACAGAGTTTGTGCGAAATTACCTTTATCACCGTAAGCTGCCTCTGGTATTTATTAGCGAACTGCAAAAAGTTACTCCCCCACAGATAGCAATTAATTCTATTAGTATGGATGAATTCGGCAAGGTCAGCTTACGCGGCCAGGGTGTGCAGCTATCGGATGTTTTCCGTTATGTTTCGATAATTGAAGGCTCGAAATATTTCAAGGATGTTTCTACAAAGTATACACGCTCAAAAAAAGTAAAAGACAAGGAAATTACCGATTTTGAAATCAGCTTTCAGCCTGAGGTTCCCGTAGAGAGCCCGCAGGAAGCCAAGGTAGAGAAAAAATAAAATGAACTTTAAGCCTATACAACTAAAAAAAGGCCAAAAAACCATTGTTTACGCGGTAGCCGCGGTCTTAGGGATCTTTCTTATCGAGAGGTTCTTTTTCGCCGGATTAAGGGAAAAGATTAAAGGCTTAAACCAGCAAATTAAGCTGGAAGAGGCTAATCTAAAAATCGGCATGAGTATGCGTAAACAAAAAGATAAAATTTTAAGCGAGAACAGCCGCTATAAAACCTATTTGGAGATTACAGACAGTACTTCAGAAAGAGAGATTATTACCAGGTTCCTTAAAGAAGTCGAAAAGATAGCGGATGATTCCGGGATTTCCGTAATTAACTTAAGCCCGGAGAACCAGATCGATAAACTCAAAAACTGCAAAAAATATAACGCCGATTTACGCGCCGAGGGCCCGGAAGATAAAATCTTTAATTTCTTAAATAAAATCCAGGCCAGCAACCTGCTGGTGGAAGTGGATAAATTTTCTATTGTTTCCAAAGATGAGCAGGCTGATTCACTCAGGCTGGAAACCACGATCAGTATTGTGGTCCCGCAATTAAAAGATGAAAATAGCTAGGGGTTTTAGTTTAGTTGAGCTGATGGTAGCGGTTTCTATCCTTTCCATCGGGATTGTGATGGTGATCCGCTCATTTTTAGGCAGCGCAAAAGTGATTAATATCAGCCAAAATCGTATTGCCGCGGCAAATTTCCTGGAAAAAAAGATGGCGGAACTGGAAGAGAAGGCTTTTATCGAAAGAGGGCTTGTGCCATTGGTGAGCCAGGAAACTGTAAAACTTAATTACCTTGATGCTAACTATTC
>JAQUNE010000207.1 GCA_028717765.1 Candidatus Omnitrophota bacterium
TGCTCAAGCATTACTTTAAGGGTTGCCTTATAAATATAGGCGCTTGTATCAGTGTAGCGCACAATTACCTCTCCTGGTACGATCCAGGGACGGGTAAGCGTAGGGATAGTAACATTAGCAGTACCGAAAAGCTCATCCGCCTTCTGATAAAGCTTCTTCCAATATTCTTTACCAGTTTCCGTATCCGGAGAAGTAGCAATTGCCGTATCTTTCTTCAGCTCTAAATCCGCTTCAAGAAGAATTTTTCCCAGGTCTGTCTTGGCAAGTTCTTCATCGATTACCTGTTCTTCGGAATCCGGGCGTAAGTTTACCCAGAATTTGTCGTTAGAAAGGGCGATCCCGGTTAAAAAGTAATCAAAAAGTACCTTACCATTACTTTTAAGGTCTTTTTCGGGAATTTTTTTTAGGTCGCCTTTATCAAGAGAAAAATTGAAGGTTTGAATAGGAGGATTATAGGAGAAATAACGCATCTGCAGGGGGCGGAACTGCTCATTCGCGTTACTTGCAGCCGGCTTAAAAAATTTCGCAAAATCCAACATCGCGATTGTCTGGGCAAATCCAAGCTGCTGAAATAGTAAATTAAACGCGGTTACGAGTACGATAATTTTCTTTATGCCTGTTACTTTTTTCATCTTTAATTCCTCCTGTATGACACCCGACCTTATCGGATAGGTCGGTGTATTTTCCTACTAAAATAAAAACCAGATTGACCCTTTCTCAATCTGGTTTAATTACCAGCCCTGTTTTCCTCCAAAAGCCAGGGCTAAAACCCCTAATTATCTTTACTATTTACATCCTAAAAGTAAACGCTTTAGCAAAGTATTTCTAAGCTTAAATTTAACATATTTTGCATGATTGTCAAGCTAAAAGCCCATCTTTTTTTCAGTTCAAGGCTTTTCCGTAAATCACTGTAGAACTGATTTTATAAGACTTGCCACTCGGCATTGCCATAGGAAATTCGCCTAAAGCCGAAAACCCCATTTTTTCAAAGAAAGCACGCCCTAAATGATTATCCCCCCTCACAGATACCTGAACACCTGCTATACCTTGAGCGCTTGCCTGTTGAAAAAATTTTTCTATGAGCTCTTTACCAATATGTCGGTTGCGAAACCCTTCCTTTATATCAATATGCAAGTGTGCCGGATATTGCTCTTCCGGGATATTCCTTTTAAAGCCTCCAAGGGTAAGGCTTTTAAATGAAGTCCGTAATAGCCTCCAGGTTTCTCGGCGAAAAAAAGTCCCCCGGAAAAATGCTTTAAATAAATTCTTAGGAAGGATCTTCCAAAGAGTTATCTTTAGATAATATTTTGAACTAAGGCAACCCATAAGATAACCCACAACTTCGTTTTCTACAACTGCTACCCACAAGGAGCGCGGCTCAAAATCCGTATAATATTCTGTGATTAAATCAGCTACGAGTTGCCGATCGCTAAAAAAATTTTCTACTGGGTTGCCGCAATCCGCGGTATCGCAGCAAATCTGGCGTACAGCATCTCTATCGCCTGGCGTAAATTGGCGAATTACCGGGCTACTGGCTGCGGTCATTTAACATCTTCTCTTTTCTCTCCGCGACGATTTTTGCCGCGATTTCCTGCGGTACCTGCTGATATTTGGAAAATTCCATTGAGGCATTCGCCCTGCCGCTGGATAAAGAACGAAAAGCCGTAGCATAACCAAACATTTCAGAAAGCGGGGCTTCCGCAGTCACGATCTTTTGCTTGCCTTTTGTATCCATATTGAGAATCTTGCCGCGCTTCGAGCAGATATATCCGACAACGCTATTCACATATTCTTCAGGTGTAGCTACTTCTAAAGCCATGTACGGCTCAAGTAAAACCGGCTCGCCTTTCATAAAAATATCTTTAAAACCCAGGATTGCCGCCATTTTAAAAGCTAATTCCGAAGAATCTACTTCATGAAAAGACCCATCCACCAAATTTACTTTCACATCTACTACCGGATATCCGGCATAAACCCCCTTTTCAATTGCTTCCACAACTCCCTTTTCTACTGCCGGAATAAAGGAGCGCGGGATTGCCCCTCCTTTAATACTGTCAATAAACTCAAAACCTTCTCCCGAAACAGCCGGAGCTAATTCCATTACCACATGGCCGTATTGTCCGCGTCCGCCGGATTGCTTGATATATTTACCTTCACCGCTGGCTGGCTTTAAAATTGTTTCACGATAGGCCACTTTAGGTTGTCCTACAATTGCTTCCACGCCAAATTCAGTTTTTAAACGATCAACAATGATTTCTAGATGTAACTCTCCCATTCCAGTAAGAATTGTCTCTTTGGTTTCCTGATCTGTCTGCACGATAAAAGTCGGATCTTCCTCGGTTAATCTTGCCAATCCCTTACCTAACTTATCTTGGTCTGCTCGGCTCTTAGGAGAGATGCTCAGAGAAACTACTGGAACAGGAAATTCAATTGCTTCTAATAAGATCGGCGATTCCGGGTCACAAAGCGTATCACCGGTAACCGTCTCCCCTAAACCAATCACTGCCACGATCTCTCCGGCGAAGGCACTATCTATATTTTCTCTTTGATTTGCGTGCATACGCACGATCCTGCCTACGCGCTCCTTCTTATCCTTTGTTGCATTAAGAATATAGGTACCGGTAGAAAGTACTCCGGAATAAATCCTTACATAGACTAATTTACCCATATGCGGGTCTGCCTGGACTTTAAAAGCTAAACCAGAAAAAGGCTCATTTGTATCCGGCTTTCTTTCTAGAGTTTTCTCGGTATCCGCAGTATCGTGGCCATTTACCGCTGGTAGATCTAAAGGAGAAGGTA
>JAQUNE010000208.1 GCA_028717765.1 Candidatus Omnitrophota bacterium
CAGTTTCGGTGTAGTTATTGGCAACAGCTTGTTTCCGGTCTGGTTCTTCCAAGGTACAGAAAAAATGAAATATATCTCCATTATCAATATTATCTGTAGCCTCGCCTACGTAATCTGTGTCTTTGCCTTTGTGAAGATCCCTGAGGATTATCTCTACGTACCATTGCTTACTTCCCTTTTTTCCGTGATTAGTGGGATATCTGGGCTATATATCGCCTTTAAAAGGTTCGGGCTGACATTTGCCTTCCAAGGGTATCATAATATTAGAAAACAATTAAAAGCGGGCTGGAATATTTTTATCTCTATTGTGGCAATCAACGCCTACACCACTACCAGGATTTTCGCCGTCGGATTACTGACCAACAACACTATCACCGGATTTTATTCCATTGCGGAAAGGATCGCTAATTTTATTCAGACTTTCCCCTTAGAATCATTCTCACAGGCAATTTTCCCTCGGCTAAATAAGATTTTCTCGGTGAATAAAAAAAGGGCGACAAAATTAATGCACAAAATTCAGCGCTCTACGGCAATTATCTTTCTCCTTGTGATCCCTATCCTCTTTTTCTTAGCTCCTGGGATTGTGAAAATTGTCTGCGGCACGCAATATGCAGAAGTCACCAGCAGCTTAAAATTATTGCTTCTGGCTGTACTGTTCGTTGGCGCAAATACCTCCAGGGTACAATTCCTCTTGGTAAGCGGCAGAACAGACCTCTATTCAAAATTGCACATTACCGCGGCGATAGTCGGCCTTCCACTGGTATTCTTCTTAATCTCCTGGCTGTCTTATACCGGAGCAGCAATCTCCACGATAATCATCGAAGGAGGAATTTTCATTTCCACCTTTTTTCTGATTAAAAAAGCGCTAAAGTTTTAAGGATTGGCGGTTTTTCTGGAAGGAATTTAATTTAAGTTCTGGCAATATTTGTAAGCTAACAAGGCAACATCAGAGATAAATCTCTTCGCGGATTTAGCAAGCTTATCGTCATGCTTGGCTAAGACACAAACTAAAAAGTCGCCTTTATCAGTAAAAACAATCCCCACATCATGACAGATATGCCTTTCTAGCCCTGTCTTGTGTGCGACGGAAACCGCTTTAGGAAGTTTTCTGGGGATCCTGTCATTGACTTTTTGCTGCACTAAAAGCTCCAGGCATTTTTCCGAAATATCTTTATTGATAAAATTCTTCCGATAAAGCTCTTCTAATAAATAAGCCATATCTGAGACTGTAGTATAGTTTTCTACACCTTCACTTCTCTCTTTGAAATCCAGCATTTTACGCGAGAGATTAGTATTTTTTAGCCCCAGCTTCCTAAAATAAGTATTAAGCGTTGAAAAACCCATCCGGTCGATCAGCACATTGGTTGCCGTATTATCGCTCTGGGTAATCATCGGATCGAATAATTCTTCAACGGAATAGACCGACCCCCTCGGGGCATTACCTAAAACTTTTGACCCAGCGACAATCTGCGAGCGCCTGAGGTTCACCGTATCGCTTAATTTTACTTTACCATCCTGTGCAGCATAAAAATAAGAAAGCAAAATCGGTAGCTTCACCAAACTGGCTGCCGGCATTAATTTATCTTTATTAAAAGTAATTTCCCAATCTGTGTCTAAATCTTTAATAATAATTCCAACTTCTCCTCTAAAATTATTGACTTTATTCTGTAAAGTTTTGTTTAGATTAAGCCAAGCTTGCCTTTTTTTCTCCAGTAAGACCTCTTTTGTCCTGACTTCTTCATAATTACTGTAAACTTTATAAGTGAAAAATGAAACTAGGGGCAAAAAAATAATCAAAGAAGAAATCAGGTAGATATTTATTTTTTTAAACATTACTCACTCCTGGCAATATTTTTTCCAATACCACTTCGGGAACTGAATGGAAAAAATAAATAAAACAATCATTAACGGCCAGCTGGCAAGCATATCAATAGTGCCGACGAGTTTCAAGTTATTAGCTTGCAAAAGCACCAGCGCCAGCGAAAATAGTACATAAACCAGCCCCCATACGGCAGTAACAATACGCCAGGCCCTAGGGTAATATACTGATTGCTTGATTTTTTCAGGAACACGCGTATTAAGTGACTCGGCAAAAAATTGCATAATACTGCTCCGGAAGAAAAGCGAAACAATACAAATCACCCCGATAATTATATTGTCCAGGGCCAATAAAAATAAGTACATGCGAGGGTCTCTCTGGGCAATCACCACAATAATCCGGATTAAAATCATTACCACCCCCAAGATGGCAAAAATATTTACCTTATGACTTTTCACATGTTTCATAAAAAATACTACAACACACCAAACTAAAGCTATCCCGCCCCAGAGAAAAGGCATTTTCCGGTTTAAGCCATAAAGAAAGATCATTTTGGGAATCAAGAAACCCATGATCATATCACTCCAAGGAAAACTATTTAACAAACTTTCCCATAACGTTGGATCCTTCTGTCCCATATTATTTCTCCTAACTTACACGGCCTGAAGCTTTTTTTAGAGAATCTAAAAAGGCGGGATCAAAAAACTTGTCCGCGCCCAGCTGTTTTGCCTTATTCACATTTGCCCAGCTCTTGGCAAAATCATTTATTTTGAAATTTACCACCGCTAAATTTACATAGGCTTCGCCGAGGTTAGGATCCAGCTCCAAAGCCTTATTTAAATCCGTGATCGCTTCTTCATACTTACCCATTTCAATGAGCACGCCGGAATGTTGACCATAGAGTAAAGCGTTCTTGGGTTCAATTTTAATCGCACTGTTAAAATCCACAAGGGCTTTGTTAAGGTCATTTTT
>JAQUNE010000209.1 GCA_028717765.1 Candidatus Omnitrophota bacterium
CCCCTTTTAAGCATCTGTTGCGCTGTACGTAATGGGATAAAAGCTTGCGCCCCGGCAATCCGGGCATCGCGGCCGGTTTGCATGATCCCCACTACTTCAAACTGATCCTGCCCAAAATATATTCTTGAGCCAAGGTCAGCTTTTAAAAATTTAGCAAAATCGTAATCAAGCACTGTTGTGTAGACATCTAAGTCTTTCAAATATCTTCCCTTAACCATCCAATTCCCCGAGCCTTCAGTTTGGCTTAATTTTACCGGTCCCAGTTCCCTTTCTTGGGGCTCTACTCCGGCAATCACCGAAGGATGTAAATTTCCGTTTTCTCCGTTAAAGGCCCAACAGATTAAAATTCCGGAAGCTTTTTTTATGCCATTAATTTTTTTCGTCTTCTCTAACATTTCAACCACAATTGGATTAAGATTTGTCGGCAATTTTACCGGGGCCCAAACACAAGGCTCACCATGCGCCTGAATAATAATATCCGCGCCCACTTCATTAAGTACACGGTTAAAACTATTGTTTAAAGACGAAGTTACCAAGTAAGAAAAAGATACTAAAAGAGCGGCAAGCGCTATACCGGAGAAAGTGTAAATCGAGCGCCTTCTGCGCCGAGTTATTTCTTTTAGAGATAAATTAAAATAAGTAAGCATAGTTATCCTGTTATACGATGCACCGGCACTGGCCGGGATGGCCTAAAATATTGAGGATGCTCAATATTTAAACTCACCCCAGATTTCCCGGAAATCTCTTTTAGTATATTATTTACCGTTTGAAATAATTTTTCCGGATCTGCCTTAACCCTGGCATTAACAATCAAGCGGCCTTGATTTGTCAAGCCAGCTTCCTGTTTAAAAAAAATCGGCTCTTGGTTACGATGCACAAGATTAATTAGCGAATTTCCGTTTTGAGTAGAGAGTGCCAATTTTAAATGCGCTACCTCATCCTTACTATTCTCTAAGTGTTCTTTGATACTCTTTAGAAACTGAGCAAGAAACTTATCTGCGTCAAAACTTTTTTCTGCAGAAAGGGTTGCGACAAAATTAAGCCAGGCAAGCTCTGCTTCTCCGCAGGCATATATATCATAATTGACCTCTGCAATATTTCGCCCTGCTGTATTTTCTGAATCAAGTTTATTTATCCAATCCTCAAATCCTGCCTGCGTTTTGGCAGAAATACTGATAACCTCTGATTTAGGAAATTTCTTCTTGAGCTTGTTGGCTATTTCTTCGCTTTCTTCCGGGCTCAAAGTATCTATTTTATTCAACGCAATAATATCTGACTCTTCAAGCTGCTTCCAAAAAATATAAGTGATATTCACAGAAAAACCCTTTGCCGGATCAGATAATATAATCTCTTGTGCTCTTAGCGGGTCTAATAATGTAGTGTATGGAACAAGGCTATATTCATCTTGATAATAAACTTTAATCGGAGCAATTACTGTAGCAGTAATATCAGTGCAGCTGCCTACTGGCTCTGCTAAAATAATATCCGGATTAATTTTTCCCTGGAGGCGCTTTGCCGCATCGATTAAATCATTAAAACGGCAGCAAAAACATCCACCGGCAATTTCTTCGTTATGAAAACCTTCAGCCTTAACTAAATGTGTATCAACCAGATTATTTGCCTGGTCATTAGTAATTAAACCCACTCGCAGCCCTTGGCCAGTATAATATTTTGCCAATGCACACATCGCTGTAGTTTTACCTGCGCCTAAAAATCCTCCTATTAAAATCAATTTAATTTTTTTCATCAATTACATCCTTTACAATCTTTATTCTTCATTAACGGCTCTAACAATTTAACAAAGACGAAAGAGGCAATAATCCCTCCTACAATTGGGGCTAAAATATAAACACTAAGAAACCCACCACTCGCTCCAGGTATAGCAATTGTTTTATAACCAGCTAGATATGCAAATAGCCTTGGTGCAAAATCTCTTGCCGGATTCAACCCTGCTTGAGTCAAAGGGGAGATAATACAGATTATCCCTGCCACAGCGCCTCCAATAAAAGCAGGCACGATACTTGAGTCTGGGCGCCCTACGTTGCAGCCTTCAGTAAGGCAAAGAATAAAAAATACCAAAAGAAATGTCCCGAAACACTCCGCCGTAAAAGCGTTAAAAAGAGAAACGACAATACTCATTTTTTCAAAAGCAGGATTGGGAAAATAATCCGCGAAGATCATTGCCGTGCGGATAGACTCCGGCGTACCACGGATAATATTATTCATTGCCTCAAATTTAATAATTGACCCCGAGAAAAGAATATAAAGCACACAGGCAGCCAAAAATGCACCAAGAAACTGACCAAATAAATAATGTAATAGTTTCTTCGCTGGCATCCTCTTTGCTAAAACAAAAGCAATGCTTATCGCAGGATTAAGATGCGCGCAAGATAAAGCACGGCTGACATAAATTGCTAAAGTTACGCCTATACCCCAAATAGCAGCTACCTGAAATAAACCCTGGTACGCTGAAAAAAGCACAGAAACCGCTATTGCCCCGCAACCAAAAATTACGATAATAAATGTTCCGATTAACTCTCCAAAGAATTCTCTGATTTTATTCATAGTTTACTAATCTGCGCGGAAAAGGCGTATAGTTTGCCGTCATAACAAGGAAAAATAAGTAACGGCTGATTTCCTGCCATTCCTACTGCAGGCGATGACCAGATTGTATCTCCGCGTGTGTTATAGCCCCAGATCATCTTCCCTAAGCTATTTTCCCAAAGTAAAATACCATTGGCAGCGTCTAGACAATATAGCTTATTAAGATCGGAAGAGCACA
>JAQUNE010000210.1 GCA_028717765.1 Candidatus Omnitrophota bacterium
TGTATCCAAGACTTTGCGTGTCTAAAAGCCGTGACCACAGAATACGTCTTAAACATCGCGGATTCGATTTTGAAATAGATAATCTTTTTGCTGTGTGCATTTGCTCGCGCACGAAATTTTTTTCCGTGCACTACGGTTTACGCCTCATTCTCGCGCAGTATGCTTACGCAGGTCAACGCGAGCTCTCATTCGGCGTAAATCCTTGTGCACTTTTGGAAAAAAATTTCTAATGTGCGCTCACAAACGCCCACAGCAAAATACAATAAAAGTTCCATTCGCTCGAACCTACGGACAGATTCATTATCTTCCTAAACCCATAAAATTCAGGTTGATTTAAACGCAATTTATGCTAAAATTATTAGTTCAATGATTAATATATATAAGGTAAGGACATTTTCCGTGAAAAAGCGCTACAGCAAGGTCAATCAGGCTGATTTTGCCAAGATTCCTAGCCGGGGTAGTAGCTTTACAAAGTTTTTAAATTCGCTGCCCAATATTCTTAAAGCCAAGGATATCCGTGCGGTAGTGAATGCGATAGTTTCTGCGCGCAAAAAGAAGAAGGCAATAATTTTCATGGCCGGAGCGCATGTGATTAAGTGCGGCCTGAATCCGGTCCTCATTGAGCTGATCAAAAAGAAAATAATTACCTGTATCTGTTTAAATGGGGCAGGCATTATTCATGATTTTGAGCTGGCATTCCAGGGCAAAACTTCCGAGGATGTCGCGGAAAATTTGAAGGACGGCAGTTTCGGCATGGGCCGGGAAACCGCTGAATTTATTAATCTCTCAGTTAAAGAGGGAGTGCAAGAAGGTTTAGGTTTAGGTTATGCTGTGGCCTCAAGAATTAGCACTACAAAATTAGCGCATAAAGACTTAAGCTTGCTTTACAATGCTTATAAATATAATATTCCGGTCTGCGTGCATGTAGCAATCGGTACGGATATTATTCATCAGCATCCTTCTTTTGATGCCGCACTCACCGGTGAAGGAAGCTTGCGGGATTTTCGTAAGCTCACCGAGCAGATTATTAAAATTAATGACGGCGGCGTAGTGCTTAATTTCGGTTCCGCGGTAATTTTACCGGAGGTATTTTTAAAAGCGCTTAACCTGGCGCGCAATTTAGGGTTTAAGGTCAAAGATTTTACCACGGCAAATTTCGATATGATTTATCATTACCGGCCTTCACAAAACGTCTGCCTGCGCCCGGTAATGTCCGGAGGAAAGAGCTATTATATTATTGGCCATCATGAAATCATGCTCCCACTTTTAGCCCAGGCAATTACTGAAAAAATATGAAAAATTTAAAAAATATTATTCATAAATTTCACCGCGCCAAAATTCTGGTCATCGGCGACTTAATTCTTGATGAATATATTAAAGGAAGTGTCGAGAGGATATCTCCTGAAGCCCCAGTGCCGGTAGTTTGGGCAAGAGAACGAAATTTTGTCCCGGGAGGAGCGGCAAATGTGGCGTATAATATTACTGCTTTAGACGGGCACGCCACTCTTTTAGGGGTAATTGGTAAAGATAAGAACGCGCAAATCCTTTGCTCGGAATTAAAAAAGAAGAAGATTGATACTGCCGGGATAATGATCGAGCCTAAACGGCCAACCACAGTCAAGACGCGGATTATCGCCGGGCATCAGCAGGTGGTACGTATTGACTGGGAACATACAGATTCCTTGCCAGCACAGATTAATGAAAAAATTATTCAGTTCTTGCAGAAGAATATTGATAAATTCGACGCGGTAATTATTGAAGATTACGGCAAAGGTGTAGTGAACGCCGGGCTGTTAGAAAAATTAGTTTGGCTATCGGGAAAAACAAACAAAATTATTACTGTTGACCCTAAAGAAGAACATTTTCAATATTATCGCCAGGTAACTTCAATTACCCCTAACCGCAAAGAATTAGAAAATGCGGTGCGGAATTTAAAAATTAAAGACACGGCTAATCGTTTCAAGATGAATTCTGACCGGCTTTTTACTGACCAGGATGTTGATTTAGCGGCAAAAGAAGTAATGCGCTATTTAAATTTAGAATCTCTCTTGGTTACTTTAGGCGAGCAAGGAATGTGTTTGTACGAAAAGTCCGGACGTACGACACGTATTCCTACGGTTGCCCAGGAAGTTTTTGATGTTTCCGGAGCGGGCGATACGGTGATTTCTACCTTTACTTTAGCGCTTTCTTGCGGAGCCAGTAAGAATGAAGCAGCGCATTTAGCTAATTTTGCCGCTGGAATAGTGGTTGGCAAGCTAGGTACTGCGGTTACCAGCCGCCACGAATTATCGGAAAGAATAGGTTAGAGCTATGGATGTTATTGGCGTAATTCCCGCGAGATATTCTTCAACACGTTTTGAAGGAAAGATCCTCGCCGATATTTTTGGTAAACCAATGATCCAGCATGTCTGGGAGCGCGCAAAGCAGTCGTTAATTTTAGATGATGTGATTATTGCTTGCGATGATGAGCGGATCGCCAATGTTGCCAAAGAATTCGGGGCAAAAGTTGCTTTAACCGCAAAAGGTCACCTTTCAGGTACAGATAGGATTTGTGAGGTGGTAAACCCGCTTGATGTGAAGGTGATCGTAAATATCCAGGGAGATGAACCGCTGATCCAGCCGACAATGATTGATGCAGTTGCCCGTACATTATTAGAGGATAAGAAAATAGTAATGACCACAATTATGAAAAAAATAGAAGATCCTGCGGAAATTGATAATCCACACGTAGTAAAAGTGGTGGTGGACAGGAATAATCTCGCGC
>JAQUNE010000211.1 GCA_028717765.1 Candidatus Omnitrophota bacterium
TCTAAAACCGTTATATTGGCTGGGATTAGAAGGGGCGTTAATTTTACTGTTTTTGCTTAATGCGGTAATTTTATCCAAGAAGATTAGCTTTTCATCAAAAGAGAAAAAAAGAAAGGGAGTAATCGACATCGAGGGTAAAGTTGTGGGAGACAAGAAGAACATAGGGCAAAAAAGAGCTTGAAGGCTGTTGACAAAACTATTTTTTTTGTTAGAATATATGTCTAAATTCACGCCTGAAATAATTCACCCCGAAAATCTTTATTATCACCGTTGATAAAAGGTTCGTGGGCATATAAAAGATGAGTGGAGAGTCTTTAATTTTAAGCATTATTTTTATACCTCTAGCGGGAGCTTTTATCCTGCCTTTACTGGCCAGGGTTTCCCCGCGTTTAAGGAATTTTTGCGCCTTTTTCTTCATTGCCGCACCCTTGGCGTTTTCCTTAAAGCTGATTCCCGTAGCCCTTACCGGAAAAACCTTAATTATCAGCAGGCAGCTTATCTTTGGTTTTAATTTTACCTTGCAAGCAGACAGCTTAGCAGTATTTATGGCCTGCGTGTCCAGTTTAATCAGCACTGTAATTGTTTTCTATTCCTTGGGCTATATCAGCCATTACAAAAACCAGAATGAATATTATTGCATGGTAGTTTTGTTTCTCGGCGCAATGATGGGGTTAGTTTTTTCTGCTAACTTAATTTTTCTTTATCTTTTCTGGGAGATTACCGCAATTACCAGCTGGCGGCTGATTGGATTCTTTCGGGAAAGCACAGACGTCTTTAAGGCCGATAAATCATTTTTGGTTACGGTTTTTGGAGCCTTACTCATGCTGTTAGGCTTTATTATGCTGGCTCAGCAGGCAGGGTCATTCGATCTCCCATTAATTAAAAATGCTTTAAGAAATAATTCAGTCTCAAATATTGCCTTAGCCCTGATTTTAGCGGGAATTCTCTCTAAGTCTGCGACCTTGCCTTTTCAGACTTGGCTTCCTGATGCCGGTGTAGCGCCTTCTCCGGTTACCGCACTTCTGCACGCCGCAGTACTGGTTAAGATTGGGGTCTATGTTTTTGCTAGGATTTTTGGCGCAACCTTGGTTTTGCCTCAAATGCTGCATTTTTGGGTGCCGATAATTGCCGTAACCAGCGCAATTGTTTCTGCCGGCGCTGCTTTAATAGAAACTAACCTAAAAAGAATCATTGCATATTCTACCATCAGCCAGATCGGTTTTATATTTTTTGGCCTGGCAGTGGGGAATGAAATGGCAATTACCGGTGCATTGCTTTATATCCTGATGCATGGAATTGCTAAAGCCGGTTTATTCCTTTGCGCGGGTATCGTTGAACAGAATGCCAAAACCAAGGACATTACTCAGCTTGGCGGTTTAATTCACACTATGCCGATTACGGCAATGGCATTTTTATTTTGCGCTTTTTCAGTAATGGGTATACCGCCTTTCGGCGGTTTTTTCAGTAAATACCTGGTTTTTGCCGGAGCAATTCAATCCGGGCAGCTTTGGGTGAGCCTGGCATTCTTCTTGGGAGCGATTTTAACTATCCTTTATTTATTCCGGGTATTCAATATGGTATTCTTAGGCACGGCAAAAATAACTGGGATAAAAGAAGGCTCATTTACCATGGTTTTTAGTGTGGCGTTGTTGGGCATATTATCACTTTTAAGCGGAATTTTGGTATGGTATCCGTTATTTTTTTCCAGGTTCAGTGCTTTGCAGATGTTAGGATTAGCAGGATAACTATGAATAATATTATCTTACCTATAATTATACCTTTAATTGGCACGGTTGCGGCAATAGCCTTTTTAAAGAGATTACGTTTTCTTCTGGAAGGCAGCGCTTTTTTGTTTGCATCGCTAAATTTAATTTTAGCCGTAATGCTCTTTAAAGAAAAGCTTTCCTTAAGTATCCCCTGGGCCTTAGGCTTGGAATTCTCCTTGCGCTTGTATCATTTCAGCGCTTTTATTTTGCTTTGCGTGGCAGGCTTTGGATTCTTAATTACTTTATATTCTTTGGCCTTTTTACGCGAAAAACAATATGCTAACCAGTTTTATGGTTATTTATTCTTTACTTTGGCTTTTGCCAATGGCGCGGTATTAGCAGATAATCTGATTTTGATGCTTTTTTTCTGGGAAGGTCTACTTTTGACCCTTTTCGGGATGATTGCTATCGGTAAGAAAGAGGCCTTTCAAACCGCAACCAAAGCATTTATTATTGTAGGAATTTCTGATCTTTGCCTGATGTTGGGGATTGCTTTAACCACTTATTTGGCAGGAACAGCTAAGATTTCTCAGATTCATCTTCCGCTTAATCTTTTGGGGAGTATTGCTTTTGTGTTGATGATGATTGGAGCAATTTCTAAGTCCGGTTCAATGCCTTTTCATAGCTGGATACCTGATGCCGCTATTGATGCGCCGTTGCCGTTTATGGCATTAATCCCAGCCGCCCTGGAAAAGTTGCTGGGTATTTATCTTTTGACCCGGATTACTCTGGATATGTTTAGTTTAACCGCGTATTCCGCGATGAGTATTTTACTGATGAGTATAGGCGCCATTACAATTATCCTGGCAGTGATGATGGCATTAATTCAGAAAGATTATAAAAGGTTATTGTCTTATCATGCAATTAGCCAGGTCGGATACATGATTTTAGGGATCGGCACAGCAGTGCCAGTGGGAATTGTCGGCGGTTTATTCCATATGGTCAATAATGCGCTTTATAAAAGTTGTTTATTCCTTAGATCGGAAGAG
>JAQUNE010000212.1 GCA_028717765.1 Candidatus Omnitrophota bacterium
GGGCCTTTACCGGCTACTATATTGAAAAAATGGGCGGGATTGATGTATTAATTGCTGAGCCGGAAAAAGCCCTGGTTGATTTTTTATATTTTAAGCACAGAAAAGGAAAGACTATTGATTTTGAGCAGGAACGTTTTGATAAAACTATGATTGCACGTATGAACAAGAAGAAGCTTAGATTATATGCAGGTTTATTTAATCTTGATTTAAGGAGCTTGCATGCTTACGTTTGAAGCCTTACTTAATTATGCCAAAGAGCGTCGGATGCCGACCTCAAAAGTGCGAGGGATTGTAAGAGAATATCTACAGGTTCTTATACTTAAAGAGCTTTACCGTAGTGAATCAGGCAGAAAACTTTTTTTTACCGGCGGTACATACTTACGTCTTGTGCATAACACAAAGCGATTTTCAGAAGATCTTGATTTTAACGCCGCAGGTCTTAAAAAAGGCGATTTTGAAACCTCTGCCAAGGTAATCGTGCGGGAACTTAAGCGTATGAATATTCATTGTGTAGTTAAGTTTCATCATTGGAAGAATATTCTTGCCGCGGATTTTATTTTTCCCGAAGTTGAGAAAGAGTATCGTATTGTTTCTGAGCATTCACGTAAAGAGGGGTTAGTTATTAAGTTTGAGACTAATAGCCCTCAATGGAAGATTGAGCCTCAAACAGAGGTAATTTCCGGGTTTAGCGAGTTAATTCCGTGTCAATGCACGCAAAGGGGTGCGCTTTTTGCTGATAAAATTGACGCGTTGCTGACGAAAACAAGGGGGAGGCATCTTTACGATATTATTTTCATGCTTGCGCATAATTATCCAATTGATAGTAATATTTTGCGGCTTTTTGGATATAAGGAGGAGCCTTTGATGCTGATTCTTAACAGAGTTAAGGAGTTTAGTGCGCGAGAACTTAATGACCAAGCACAGGCTTTACGTCCGTTTTTGTTTGAAGAAGCGGATGCCGAACTCATTATTAATGCGCATGTGATTATTCCCAGCATGCTGGAAAAGTATCGTGCGGCGGCAAGTCAGTATCCGGGTGTAAGCTAAGTAGGAGTAATAAATAGATGAAAAAAATATTTATTTTCTTTTTAGGTGCTGTCTGCGGAATAGGTTTTTTAGGAGTAGGGTATGTTGCCTATAAAAAGTCCGCGCCGTTAATCCTGAAGATTAAAACCAAGCTAAAGGAGCGTTATATCGCATCGATCCCTAAGGCAAAAGAAACTTTGACGCTTTTAGATTTTGAAACACCTGCTGATCTAACGAAATTATATCTTGAAAATACAAAGACTGAACTTTCTTTCGAACATCCGACATCCGGTAAATCTTCCGCAAAGCTTGTTTATTTGCCAGCGAACGGTATTTCTTCCGTTGGGATAAAAAAATATTTCGAAAAAGAAAAAAAACTTTCCGACTGGTCCCACTACGATATTTTGGCGTTTGATGTATTTAATCCGGGATCCAGCAGAGAAAGAATAATTTTACAAATCAAGGATGATCAAAACGATAGTGTAAAAATAGGGTTGAATCTTGATCCTGCCGTTAATAATCATGTGGAAGTTGATGTAAGCAGGTTATGGGATAATCTTGATCCTTCTAAAATTGTTCAATTCAACCTTTTCTTGTGGGATAACAGAAGTGAAAAAGTTTTTTATCTGGATAACATCCGTTTATTACCGGCCGCAATCGCAGGCAGGGCAAATGTTAATATTGCTGATGAGAAATTCATTCCCAAAGCAGGAGAACACGTTTACGCGGTAGGAGATTACTTTGCTTTTGATGCCGGGAAATGGACGCGTAAGGACAATAATTCCGGTGTGTCGTTTATAGAATTTCCCTTGATATTAGCCGGATATCCTAATGAAAAAGAAATCACGGTTCCTTTTACCGGAGGTATTCCGTTTGCCAGAGGGCAGTTGTTTTCGTTGGGCAGGTTGATATTGGTTGATGCTGATGGAAGGATCGTGCCTTTTCAGGCGAAAATTACGGCGAAATGGCCTGATCTTAGTATTAAATGGGCGATAATTACTTTTAAGGCATCCTGTGCCCAAAAATATTTTCTGCGGTACTCTAAACTTAGTACTGATTTTAAGCCTGTTTCGAAAATCTCTCTTCAGGATATGAATGAGGAGATCATAGTTGATACCGGTGTTTTAAAATTTAAGGTTAATAAAAAGAAGTTTGGAATTTTCAACGGTGTCTGGCTTGATGAAAATAAGAACGGAGTTTATCAGGATTCCGAGATGTATTGTGGCGCGGGAGAAATGGTGCTCGCTCATAACAAAAAAGAATACCTGAGTACATTGGATAAAGAAACTCAGGTTAAAGTAGAGGATACAGGTCCTTTAAAAGCCGTTATTAAAGCTCAAGGGTGGTTTGTTAACCCGAAAGGCGAAAAGTTTTGCCGGTTTATTGTGCGTATCTCCGCGTATGCCGGCGAATCGTATCTAAAAATTCAACATACATTTGTTTATACCGGGTATCCGGAAAATAAAGTGCACTATTTGTACAAAGGGAAGAATTTACCCCGCAATGAAACCATTGATGCGATATACCTGAAATTCGCAGGTACTAACCTGCAAAACTCAAAGTTTACCTTTAGCGGAGATAGGAAGATTTTGCAGGGAGATCTTACGGACACTCTTAAATTTATTCAAAACGATTCAAATCAATTTGGAATCGGTAAGAATTCCAGCGGAGTAAAGCCGTTTGGTGAAAAATTAGCCGG
>JAQUNE010000213.1 GCA_028717765.1 Candidatus Omnitrophota bacterium
CATCATCTGGAATTTATTAATGAGATGTATCCGGACGGCCGCTTGAACGAAAATGCCGGTGATTAGAAGGATATGGATAGGTTTGAGGCCAGGCAAGTAATCCTGGAAGATTTACAGGAAAAAGGGCTTTTGGAAAAAGTTGAGCCGCATCCGTTATCTGCCGGGCACTGTTATCGCTGCCACACCATCATTGAGCCATATCTTTCCAGGCAATGGTTCGTGAAGATGAAGCCATTGGCAAAACCGGCAATTGAAGCGGTAAAAAAGGGAAAGATTAAGTTTTATCCGAAGCGTTGGACAAAGGTTTATTTGAACTGGATGGAAAACATCCAGGATTGGTGTATTTCCCGGCAGATCTGGTGGGGGCATCGCATCCCGGTTTATTATTGTAAAAAATGCCAGAAAACCATTATCTCTAGAATTCATCCGGAAAAGTGCCCGGATTGCCAGTCCACAGATATTTACCAGGATGAGGATGTTTTGGATACCTGGTTTTCTTCTTGGCTCTGGCCATTTGCCACATTTTACTGGCCCAAAGAATCAGAAGAATTGAAATATTTTTATCCTACTTCGGCATTGGTCACTGCGCCGGAGATCATCTTTTTCTGGGTAGCACGGATGATTATGGCTGGTTTTGAGTTTAGAAAAGAAATTCCTTTTAAAGATGTTTATATCCACGGCACAGTCAGGGACATTGAAGGCAAAAAGATGTCCAAATCGCTGGGGAATATTATTGATCCGTTAGAAATTATTAATGAGTATGGTTGCGATGCTTTACGTTTTAGCCTGATTTCGATTACTGCCCAGGGCCAGGATGTCTATCTTTCTAAGGAAAGGTTTGAGCAAGGCAGGAATTTTGCCAATAAAATCTGGAATGCCTCACGGTTTATCTTAACCAACCTTGATAGCAGCCAGATAAAAACCGATCTTTGTGAATTTTTTAAAAAAGAGGACCTTGATCCGGTAAACCGTTGGATCTTAAGCCGGTTCTATACGGTTTTAAAAGAAGTAGACGGCAATTTAGCCCAGTTTAAATTTAATGAAGCGGCTAACTTGCTTTATGGATTTTTCTGGCATGAGTTTTGCGATTGGTACCTGGAGTTAATCAAACCGCAGATAAAGAGCCGTAATAATCAGGTGGTAATGTATAAAATACTGGAAAAGTTTTTAAGGGTAATACATCCGTTCATGCCTTTTATTACGGAAGAAATCTGGCAGCTGTTGCCGGGTAGCTCGGGCTTGAAAAGCATTATGGCTGCGCCCTGGCCGCATACACAGGAGCAAATTATTGATAAGAAGTCAGAGACGAAAATGCAGATGCTTTTTGAGGCCATTACGGCAATCAGGAACATGCGTTCGGAATTAGAGATTCCCCTCCAGGATAATATAGAGGTAAAAATATGCCTGAATAATAAGATTAAAACAGCTTTCCTGAAATCAATGCAGGGCCATATCATCCACCTTGCGAAATTAAGTACGCTTGATTTTGCACAGACATACACCCATGCCCCGGGCCAGTTTGTCACGGTTTTAAAAGATATGCATATTGCAATTTCCCTTAAGGGTTTTGATATAGGGCAATATAAGGCAAAAATTCATCAGCGCATAGAAAAATCTAGGAATGAAATCAAGGCAAAAGAGCATATGCTTGGTAATAAATCTTTTGTAGAGCGTGCCCCGGCAGAGATTGTGGAAAAAGAAAGGGCGAAATTAGAAGAGCTTAAGGAGTCATTGAAAAAACTGGAGGGTGTTAGTGCGACGATTAAGGAGCACTGATTAACACGCCCGCCGAGTCGGTGAGGCGGGCCGGAAAGGAGACTTTGATGGAATCAGCTAATTCTTTTCTTTCGGAAAAAGAGCCGGAATTAAATATCAATAAGATTGATTCGATTATCAGGCATGCTTTGATCGAAGATATCGGTAAGGGCGATATTACCACGCAATTAACCATTCCTAAGGATAAAGAAATTAACGCCGTGATTTTAGCAAAAGAGGATTGCGTGGCCTGTGGCATGGAGATCACTAAAAGGGCCTTTGAAATTATTGATAGTAGTGTTAAATTTGAATCCTTAGTGAAAGACGGGCAGAGAATAAAGAGCGGCAAAACTTTGGCAAAGTTGACCGGAAAGGCCAGTAGTATTTTGACTGCGGAAAGAGTGGCCCTGAATATACTGGCCATGCTTTCCGGGATTGCTACTAAGACCCGGGATTTTGTTAAACTGATTGAGCCGTATAAAGTAAAAATTACCGATACCCGCAAGACCTTTCCGGGATTGCGTGAATTCCAAAAATACGCGGTAAGGGTTGGCGGCGGATACAATCATCGTATGGGCCTGGATGAGATGATCCTGATAAAAGACAATCATCTTAAGGTTACCGAAGGCTATACAAAGTTACCCAGCGTCCCTAAAGGTTTTAAGATCGAGATTGAGGTGCAGAACCTGGATGAATTCAAGCATGCTTTAAAATTTAAACCAGATGTGATTATGCTGGATAACATGGAGATTGCCGATATTAAAAAAGCGGTAAAAATCAGGGATAATACCTTATTCAACTCGCATCATCCGCACACAAAACTGGAGACTTCAGGCGGGGTGGATTTGAAAAGTGTGGCAAAAATCGCTGCCACCGGAGTAGATATTATTTCTATCGGAGAATTAACGCATTCTGTGCAATCAGTAGACATTTCTTTAGA
>JAQUNE010000214.1 GCA_028717765.1 Candidatus Omnitrophota bacterium
GGGATTTGCTGGCCGATAACCGCGGAGATCAACCAGGACATACAATTGTATGTCAAGATCCTCACCCAGGGCATGCCTTTTGTTTTTACCATTCTATTGCCGACAAAAAGGCCCTTTGAAGAAGAGTTTGCCAGGCGTAAAAAAAATGGGATATCTTCCGGAAGATGCTGGCCATCTCCATCCATACTAATAATGGCATCAACCCCTTTGTTAAGCGCATAATCAAAGCCTTTGATCAAAGAAGCACCCTTGCCCTGATTAGTTTGATTCTCTAAGACTGTTGCTCCCGCTCCCCTGGCAATACTGGCAGTATTATCGCTAGAACCGTCATCAATAATTATTACCTCTAATTCATACTGACGGATCCTGCGGATAATATCAGCAATAGCTTTACTTTCATTGTAGGTAGGAATAACTACACAAGTTTTCATTGCATCCAGAATCTCTTAAACATATACCATTGATCGGGATACTTTCTGATATAAGCCTCAAAAACTTTTGTATATGTCCTGATCAATTCTTTAACATCCTCTTCCTTGTTCCCGCTTGGCTTAAACTCTATAGGTTTTTCAAAACGAAAAGTAAAATTATCATCTTTATTCCTGAGCATAAAACCCGGCAAAAGACAGGAACCGATTTTTAAAGAAAGTACCGCTGGCCCTTCGGGAAAGATTGTCGGCTTGCCAAAAAAATCTATCGCTACACCACTCTCAGTAAAATCCCTGTCTCCAACTAAGCCTAAAATTTTATTCTCCTTAAGCACTCTTAAACAGCCCCTGCCGGACTTACCTAAAGGCATTACATGCACTCCCTTACTTAGGCGCTGAAGATTAAAAAAATTGTCCACTTGTTCATGCTTATGCGCAAGTGCCACCACCCAAAATGGATACCCAAGTGTCCCGATCAGCGCTCCCCCTAATTCCCAATTCCCCATATGCGCGGTAAGGGTAATTACCCCTTTACCCTCGGCAAGTGCTTTGTCAAGATACTCCTGATTTTCGATTTTAACATTTGCTTTAAGAAACTCCCGGTCCATTTTGGAAAAACGGAAAAAATCTACCAGATGTTTGGCAAAATTACGAAACATCATTAACCTCATCCGGCAGATCTCACGTTCGCTCTTATTGGGAAAAACCGCCTTGAGATTATCCCTTACCGCGGCACGGTCCTTAAAAGCAAATAAATAGTGCACGTCAGAAAGAGACACGGCGATTTTGTAACCGGCTCTTCGCGGGCAAGATAAAGCGATAAATTGCCCAATACGATAAAAAATATAATTAAGCATTATTTATTCCTAAGAGCAGCCGTGCTATATCTAGGCTGGAGTTGGGCTTACCAATAGTAGCTGATGACTGGCGCAAAGAATCTAACTTTTCCGGATGGCTCAATAAATCATCCACCACAAGATTTACTTTTTCCAGGTCGTCTACTTTAATTGCCGCTTCCTTTTGCGTCAGGTATGCGGTATTATTCGCTTCCTGGCCGGGTATAGGATGAATGATGATCATCGGTAATTTTTTGGTTAGCGCCTCTGCGGTAGTAATCCCACCGGGCTTGGTAATAATTATATCCGAGATACTCATTAATTCATGGACATTATTCACAAACCCCAGAAGTACCACCCGCTTTTTACATTTTTTGATCTCTTTCTCTACCTCACGGTAAAGTTTAAGGTTCACTCCGGTAACCACGATCTCCTGAATATCTTGATTTACTTTTTCCAAAGAACGCACAATACTACTCAGCGGGCCTATACCATGTCCTCCGCCCATAATTAATAGTGTGTGCTGGCCGGGATTTAAGCCGTATTTTTCAAAAACAGCTTCTTTTTCTACCGGAAGGTTAAATTTATTATCAAAAGGTATGCCAAAGGTCTTGATCCTTTCTTCCGGGATACCTTTAGCTTCCAGGCGCTTTGTCACTTCTTTCGAGGGAGAAATATAATAATCCACATTATCATAGATCCAGAATGAATGCGGCACAAAATCCGTAAGTACTGCCACCAACGGCAGGCTGGAATGATATATTTTTTTAAAATCCGCGACCATCCCGCAAGGATATGCCTGGGTACAAGCCACAACATCCGGCTTAAATTCATCAAAAAGTTTCTTTAATTTCGGGGAATTAAATTTATGCACGAAGTTTTTTGACCTTTCCAGGGCTCTAACCACCTTAGGATTATCATAAAGATAACCCCAGATCTTCGGAGCTTTATTCACTACATTCATATAAAGAAAATTGGTAAATTTTGCGGTTGCAGGATTGGTATAATTAAAAGCATCGATACTTAAAATTTCTACCTGAGAGGAAATTGCCTTGATCGCATTTTCAATAGCCATTGCGGCGCTGCGGTGCCCAGAAACCTGGGATATATACATTATGATGATACGCTTAGCTGGCATAAATTCAGATATTACCTTCTTCGTAAAGCTTGATAAAGGCGTCGGCAATTTTAGCGTCAAATTGCTTACCGCTCACCCGTTTAATTTCTGTGATAGCTTGGTCCTTGGTGAAACCGCGGCGGTAAGGCCGGTCAGTAACCATGGCGTCGAAAGTATCAGCCACGGAAATTATCGAAGCAATGACCGGGATCTGCTCGCCTTTTAATCCGTCAGGGTAACCGGAACCGTCGTATTTTTCATGATGGTATTTTACTCCCAGAATAGAATCCTC
>JAQUNE010000215.1 GCA_028717765.1 Candidatus Omnitrophota bacterium
GGACACATCTGAATCTTGGGAGCTATACGGAGAACGGAGCCGGAGATCTTAACTTGAATATAAGTTCACAAAAATATGACAAGCTTGATCAGGGGCTCGGGATGAGAGCCGCATATCCCATCCGGAGAGGAAAAGCGGATATAATTCCGGAAGTAAAAGTTAAATGGATTTACGATTATCTGGGGGAAGCGGTAGAAATGTCTTCTACATTTGCCGGTGGCGGTCCTGGTTTTTCTACTAATGGTTGTAAACCGGCACAAGGCATGGTTGATTTCGGGGCGGCACTTTCATTTATTTACGGAAACACAGCCGTTGCTGTCGGGTACAATTTTGGTCTCAAGGAAGGCTACTATTCTAATAACGGAAATGTAATAGTGAAATACCAATTCTGATTTAAGAATATGCACCTATCAAAATTGGACATTTCTCCGAGGAGTAAACCTCTCTAAGTAGCAAAAGCAACTTGTTTCTATCGATAATTGTTCTATAATAAGTACCTATATAAACAGAGAGGTTTCCCCTCGTGGAATATGAGTGGGACCCTTCTTCTTCGCTCTCCTTCGCCGAAGCTTCGGAGAGCTTCGAAGAATAAACACTTCATCGCTTGGCTTGTGAAGAAGTGTCCTCCGAAACCCCTTCTTCGCTTTATATTCATCAGCAGAATTCGCATCATTCACGAACAGATCCAATAATCGCGCAAGCTGCGCGTTTATCTCCTGCAGGTACGTTTCATTTGTCCAGGCAATATAGATCTTCTCAACCTTCATGAGTGCCCTCTCGTGCTCTAATTTTCGCAGCATGCTAATTTAATATATAGAATTAAGCCTGACGGTATAAGCATCTCATCCTATCAGTCATTACAGTAAATTCTCTCTCATTGGTTGATAAGAGAGGTGTAAAGCCCTGATTGATTAATTTAATCAGGGCTTTTTCTATTGCCTTGAGCAAATCTGTTTTAAAGCCCAACACAGGTCTTTACAGTATGTTGATTCGCTATGCCTTGTTTTGTCCAAGAAGTTAAGGTATACTAATTTCTAATAATAAAAAAAGGTGCTATTTTGGTTAAAAAAATAATTGAGAATTGGTTTATGTCCGGCAAATTGCGATTAGGGATTTTTGAAGCCAGAAAAAGTCCGGATGAAGAAAAAATACTCCGCTCTGAACTTTTTAATATAAAGCAGTTAAAGCAACACGCTAAATGTTTAGCAAAAAAGCACCTTGCTTATTGCAAAAAAGGCAAGGATAGATTATTGCGCCGGTTAGAGGAGAATGAAGAGGTTTTAAACCGCATTCAAAATATCCTTAAAGAAACCGATAAGTCAAAAAGAAGGATTACTCCTGCCGGAGAATGGCTTCTGGATAATTATTTTCTTATTCAAGAGCAGATAAGGCTTGCCCAAAAATACCTTCCAAAAGATTATATTCAGGGGCTTCCCCATATTTCCGAAGGCCTGTTCTTAGGTTATCCGTGCGTATATGAAATTGCTATGGAGATAGTTTCTCATAGCGATGGATGCTTAGACAGGGAGAGGCTTACAGAATATGTCGCATCTTATCAAACTGTGCGGCATTTAAAACTCGGTGAATTGTGGGCTTTTCCAATAATGTTAAGGTTAGCTCTTATAGAGAATTTAAGGCGTATATCTTCCCGTTTGATTGTGGCTTATGCAGAAAGAGATAAGGCAAATTATTGGGCAACACATATTCTTAAAATTCCGGTTAAAGATACTGATGCGATGATTCTTGAAATCGGGAAAATGTCAAAAGCGAATCAGCAGTTTTCCGATACTTTTGTTGCTGAGTTTATGAGGCGTTTGCACGGCCAAACTCACGCCTTTAGTATTCTTTTTCTTTGGCTTGAAAAAAAGCTTTTAGAGCAAGGAGAGAATCTTGATAAAATTATCCGTTCAATCAGCCAAAAACAGGCAGCTGATCAGGTTTCAATCGCAAACACCATCGGAAGCCTGCGTTTTTTAGGAACTACAGATTGGTGTGATTTTGTTGAATCGCTCAGTATAGTTGAAAAAATTTTAAACCAGGACCCTTCGGAACATTACAGCCGGATGTCTTTTTCAACTCGCGATCGCTACAGGCATTCTGTTGAGAGGTTTTCACTAAGAAGCAAGTTGCCGGAAAGCGAGATTGCAAAGCGTGTAGTTCAGCTTGCTAATAAGGCAAAAACAGAAAAAGGGGCGGGCCATGCAACAGCGCATGTGGGTTTTTATCTTATTGACCGGGGCCTAGAGGTTTTTTGCCGGCATTTGGGCCTTCGTTTGACTTTTGGCCAGCAACTGGAAGCAAAAAAAACTTTTTGGCCGTCAATTTTATTTTTTGGTTCGGTTATTTTAATGACTTTGGTTGTAAGCGCAGCTGTTTTGAACAGGATTCAACCGAGGATGGCTTTAGATTTACCATGGTTTTTCTTATTCGCTATATCGCTTTTGTTTGTTACCAGTCAAACAATAGTTTCTTTGGTGAATTGGATATCTATGATGTTTGTGAAGCCCCAGAATCTTCCCCGGATGGATTTTTCGGAAGGAATCCCCGCTGATGCTCATACTTTAGTAGTGGTTCCTTGCATACTTAGTAATCTTGAGGTGATTAATTCTCTTCTTGAAGATCTTTATGTTCGATACCTAGCGAATATTGACGCTA
>JAQUNE010000216.1 GCA_028717765.1 Candidatus Omnitrophota bacterium
AAGCTCCCCAAATAGAACCAGGAACAGAAACTTTGCCTGAGGCTCCCGCAAAACCAAATTTTAGCTCTGCAAAACCTCCGGCCCAAAGAACTGCAGAGGCCAAAGTTGGCCGGAATGACCCCTGCCCCTGTGGTTCCGGAAAAAAATATAAAAAATGTTGCGGCAAGTAAGAAAAGAAATATTCCTTTGTCTGCTCTCCGGCGTATTATTAATCCTTTCTTTCCCCAGATTTAATCTTTGGTTCCTTGCCTGGTTTGGATTTGTTCCATTATTTTGTGCAATTAAAGACCAATCAGGGCTAAAGGTATTCTTGCTTTCATATTTGACTGGCATGGTTTTTTGGTTTGGGAATATTTATTGGTTAGTCCATGTTACGCTAATTGGGTTGATTGTTTTAGTTTGTTATCTAGCGCTATATTTTGGCTTTTTTGGGTTATTTTTCCGGATTTACTCCGTACACCGTACTCCGTACACCGTACTAATGATCCCTTCCGCCTGGGTATTGCTCGAATATATCCGTAGTTATCTTTTTACCGGTTTTCCCTGGTCTTTATTAGGCTATTCTCAATATCTAAATCTACCGATAATCCAAATCGCAGATATTACCGGAGCCTGGGGAGTTTCTTTTTTGGTGATGATGGGGAATTTGATAATTTACGAGATCATTAGTCAGAAGTCAGGAGGCAGGAGCGATAAATTAAAGTTAAAAAATATAATTTCCTTGCCAATTATTATCTTAGTTTTATCGCTAGGGTATGGTTACTATCGTTTAAACAAGCAATCTGCAACAGGGAATCTACAGCCGATCCGCATCTCTGTTGTTCAGGGCAATATTCCGCAGGAATTAAAATGGACTTCAGGGCCCGAAGAACAAATTCTCGAGAAATAT
This sequence comes from Candidatus Omnitrophota bacterium, assembly GCA_028717765.1. The sequence goes on from JAQUNE010000216.1 coordinate 890, forward strand.
CTGAATTTATCCCGTCAGGCAGCTAAAGATCATCCTGATTTAATGATCTGGCCAGAGGCAGCGCTTCCGGTAGTTCTACAAAGCGAGCCGCGTTTTATCCAACAAGTAGAGAAATTAGCTGAGGAGACAAAAACTCCGCTGCTATTAGGCGCGGTGACTTTAAGGGACGATCTTTATTATAACAGCGCGGTTTTAGTTTCCGGGCAAGTCGCGCTTATTTCTCTTTATGATAAATTACACTTGGTGCCATTTGGAGAATACATTCCCTTAAAGCAGGTTTTCGGCTTTTTGCAAACTGTAGTGCCTATCGGAGAGATTGAGCGCGGCAAGAATTATACGATATTCAAGGGGAAGGCAGGCTTCGCAGTTTTAATCTGCTTCGAAGATTTGTTTCCTGAACTATCCAGAGAATTCGTCAAGCGAGGCGCGAATTTTCTGGTAAATATTACTAACGACGCCTGGTATAAGCAAACCTCGGCTCCCTATCAGCATTTTCAGGCTTCTGTATTTCGTGCAGTGGAAAACCGTGTCTATCTGGTGCGCAGCGCGAATACCGGAATCTCTGGATTTATTTTGCCATCGGGTAAAATCAGTTCATTAGTAAAGAATGAAAAAGGAAAGAATATTTTTGTGCCCGGATATGATACGCAAAACATTTTAATTGGTGGTAGAAATTTTACATTTTATACCCGCTATGGCAATATTTTTATCTGGGTACTGCTAATATTTATTTTTTATAGCATAATCGCTGGGAAAAAAAGAAAGTAAATACCATGTTTAATATTATCTTGCTCGGCATCACCAGTCTTCTTACAGATATCTCCAGCGAGATGATCTATCCGATCCTGCCGATTTTTTTGGTAACTACACTCGGAGCCAGCCCTGCAATATTAGGAGTAATTGAGGGGGTCGCAGAAAGCCTGGCCAGCCTTTTAAAAGTCTTCTCAGGTTATTTCTCAGATCGGATCAAACGCAGAAAACCTTTTACCATTTTTGGATATTTAAGCTCTACTGTAGGAAAGCTATTTCTTTTTATTGCCTATAGCTGGGGTTTTGTTTTAATTGGCAGGGTGATCGATCGTTTTGGTAAAGGTATTCGTACTGCCCCGCGTGATGCCTTAATTGCCGAAAGCGCTCAAAAAGGTAGGCAAGGAGCGGCTTTTGGATTGCACCGGGCAATGGATACATTAGGTGCGGTAATCGGAGTAGTTTTCGCATATTATTTAGTGACGGGTTTTTCCGGAAAATTAAGGGATGTTTTTTTGTTCTCTTTGGTCCCGGCATTTTTCGGGGTGGTTTTTTTGTTTTTTGTGAAAGAGAAACGGGTGGAAAAAGCAGCTGTATCAAAGAAAATCGAATTCAAATGGCGCGCCTTGGATAAAAGGTTAAAATTGTTCCTGATTTTTACTTTTATCTTTACTTTAGGGAATTCTTCGAACATGTTTTTGTTGTTACGCGCCAAGAACCTGGGAAGTTCCACTGGCCAGGTAATTCTTTTTTATTTAGTTTACAACCTGGTTTATTTCTCGGTTATTTATCCGGCATCACGGCTTTCCGATAAAATCGGGAGAAAGAAATTATTAATGCTGGGGTATCTTTTTTACGGATTGGTGTATTTGGGTTTTGCCTTAAACAAGTCTGTACATATGTTCTGGTTTTTATTCGGCGCCTATGGATTGTATATTGCTTTTACTGAAGGTGTGGAAAAAGCGCTCGTAGCCGATATCTCTCCTGTAGAATTACGCGGCACAGCTATGG
>JAQUNE010000217.1 GCA_028717765.1 Candidatus Omnitrophota bacterium
GTTTTATTTACAATGATAATTCTTCTTCTGCAGACTTTTTAATTTCCGTAGAGAGAGAAAATACTCTGCAGGCAATTATCGCATACTTGAAAGATAAAAGAAATCATTGGGATATTATGGAGCTACAAAATATCCCGCTAGAATCGCCAAATTATCAGATTCTGATCGAGCATTTAAAGAAGGAAGAGTTGGTTTTTGGGATCAAAGACGGCCTGCGTTCGCCTTTTATCCCGATAAAACCCGGTTGGCAGGGGTATTTCTCCACACGGCCGAAAAAGTTCCGTAAGACTACGCGTAATATTTTAAATCGCATCTCAAAATTTAGCCACTCAATTGAAAAATTCACTGATTATCGCAGCGACAACGGCATCCTAGATAAAGTTTTCCAGATCTCAGGTAAGAGCTGGAAGGCAGGACATCGCGGAGCAACTACTAATCAGGAGTTTTTTCAGGAATTAAATCGGATTACTGGAGAAAAGAAGTGGCGTTATATCTGGCTCTTGAGCCTTGATGGAGCACCGGTAGCATATGAATATCATCTAAGGTATAAGGATAAAGTATATGCTTTAAAAGCTGATTTTAATGAAGAATATAAGGATTGTTCACCAGGAGCAGCATTGGAGCTGCAGATCATGAAAGAATATTTTTCTGACGGCCTGAAGGAATATGACCTTTGTGGACATGATGATGCCTATAAGAAGAATTGGACCGAATTGGCGCGGGAGCACGCGGTTTTTTGCATTTATCAGAATAATTTATCTGGCAGAATGCTTTATTTTTTAAATTACCAGATATTTTATAAACTCAAAAAATTTCTTAAAAAATATGAATTTTTACGCAAAATCCGGAAGTATTATCAATAAGCTTGTAAGGCGAGAGATTGATTATCATTTGCTCAATCCGCGGCACCTTTTGTTATTTTTGACTTATCGCTGCACTTCCCGTTGCAATACTTGTGTGATGTGGCAGAGAAAGACTGAGCAAGTCGAGCTATCCCTAGATGATTGGTGTAAATTCATTGATATGGTAGCTGGACGTGGGATCAAAAGTGTGGAGCTTTTTGGCGGCGATGCTTTGCTCAGAAAGGACGTAGTAGCACATCTTACAGCTTATATTAAGAAAAAAGGAATTCCGCAGGTAGAAGTAACGACAAATTGTAATTTATTGGATCAAGAAATGGCCGCGGATTTAATTAACGCGGGAGCTGACGTATTTTATACCTCTCTCGATGGAGTGGGAGATTTGCATGATCGGGTGAGGGGAGTTCCCGGTTCATTTGCCAATGTGCAAAGGGGAATTAGCGCTCTGGTGAAAGCCAGAAAGAAGCGCGGATCCCCTAAGATAATAGCTAATTGTACGATCTCCAATCTGAATATCGATGGTTTTGAAAAGGTAGTTGATTTTGCCAAAGAAAATTCAGTTGATACTGTGGCTTTCGAATATGTGGGAGAATTCCCCGAAGAAAGCTTGGGTCATTCAGCGATTAACGGTGTGGACCCCGAGCCTTATTACATCGCGCAAAAATCATCCTTGTTTTTAAATTACGAACAGGCAACCTTACTAAAATCTAAATTAAAGGCGATTAAAGAAAAATACCGCGATAACGGACTAGAAATTATTACCAGCAATATCGATATTCTTAAGATCGAGAATCTTACTCAAGGCGTTTTTCCGGATAAGAAATGTTATGTTTGCAGGCTCTACGCGATTGTCGATCCTTTCGGTAATCTTATTCCTTGCCCGTTTTTTAATCAATACCACCTTGGTAATATCCGAGAAACCCATTTTGATTATCTCTGGAACAATGAAAAACACAAAGGATTCATCCGTCATCGCGATAATAAAGAAGCAATGATTTGTAAACACTGTATTTTAAATGTAGAGAGAAACCCGGGATTTTTTCAGGCAGTGCGTAAGAGTTATCTTAATCTTAGCGGCAAGGGGTTGGACGAGAAATGAAAGTGTTAAAAAGAGTCGGTGAAGTCTATCATGAAGTAGGTTTCTGGATGGCGCTTATTCGCGCTTTAAGAAAGATTTCGCGCTATATTTTTACCACGAATTCTGCTTATTGGCTGGAAAGGGACCTTGCTGAACCTATACCTGATATCGACCCGATCATTCCGGTGAAATTAACCCTTTTTTCCAAGGATGAAACCATTGCCTGGTTCAAGCAACAGAAAGAAAGCTGGATCTATAATCCTCCTGAGATAGCCTGCGGATTGAAAGAAGGCCATTACTTCCCTAATCTCAAGCATGAGGGAAGGATCATTGGTTACGCAAAAATTGGCGTTGGTAAGGTCTATATTGACGATTACAAGCAGGAAATTCAGATGGCAGCGCATTCTACGATGTGTTATGACTATTACATTTTACCGGAATATCGCGGCAGGTTCCTTTCGGTTTATTTGATCGGGGAGATCTTGAAAATTGGAAAAATACACGGTTACAATAAAGCACTTTGTCATATACCTCCTTGGAACATTACCTCAATCAGGATCGCGGAAAAGTTAGGTTTCAAAAAATATAAATACGTACGGCACTTTAGATTCTTTTATTTTCTTAGATTCTGGAACACTAAAAAAATCAGCAATGAAAAAAACAGTTAAAAATTATTTTAC
>JAQUNE010000218.1 GCA_028717765.1 Candidatus Omnitrophota bacterium
GTGGTCATTTAACCAGAAAATACAGACGCTGATCAGGAAACCAAAAATAAGTACGGTTTTGGTAATCTGGACGATGCTCAGTCGCGAGGCGCGCATGGCAATAATTTCGTTATCGCGGTTTAATTTTCCAAAAGTATATAATGTCGCAAGGAGTAAAGCAATCGGAGAGACCTGTACAAAAATAATCGGCAGATACGAGAGGTAATACTGCAGTAAAATCCGAAAATTCAGGGTTTGCTTTAACATGTCCTGCAAATTCGCAAAGACATCAATGATCACATAAAGGAAGAGAAAGGTCAGCAGGCAAACTACAAAAATATTCAGAACGGATTTTATAATATAACGGTCTAGGATGCGCATGCGCGATAAGTTAAGAATGCTCCCAGGGATCCTAAAAGGATATTCGGCAGCCAGATCATCACTCTTGGATTAGCGAATCCCTGAAGACAAAGCGCCTCCGCTCCAAGCAGAAGCACATAATATAATCCGAAGAAAAGGCACGCCATGGCGAAATTTATAAATACCCCGCGGCGCTTGGTAATTGCAGCCAGTGGAAATCCCAGTAAAACAAAGACAAAGCAGGAGAATGCCATGGAGATTTTTTCATTGATTTCCGTTAATAGCGGTGTGGGATCAATTCCTTCGCGCTCAAGTTTTTTTGCTTCTTCATGGAGTTCTGCTACGGTCATATCTTTGGGCTTTTTGCCGATTTTGTCTTTATCTCTGGCCTGGCTAAGGTTTAGTGTCATGAAATAAGTTTTAAAGTTCAATTTATAAAAACTAGTGGGATTCTTTGGGTCTGGTTCGTCAGAGGTGCCGTCCATCAGTTTAAGTTTGACGATATTCTGTTCAGGGATAGCGATAAATTCACCTCTTTTTGCCACGATCGTACGGGTGGGTTTGCCTTCTTGTGGTTCGTAAATGCGTACATTGCCCATGCGGTTCTTTTTCTGGTCTATCTGATAAATGAACAAAATATATTTCTGGAAAGAATTAATAAAAATTCCAGGTTCAAGGGCCGCGGTGGGATTCTTCATCCCGACTTCAATAATAGTTTTTCGCTGTGCGAAATGGGCATAAGGGATCACCCGGTCATTAAAGATTACCAACAACAGGCTTAAGATCATTCCCACAGTCAAAAGCGGAGAGATCAGGCTGAATAAATGTACTCCGCTTGCCCGGATTGCCATAATTTCATTATCACTGGAGAGCCGGCCAAGGGAAAATAATACCGCGGTTAAAGTACCTAGCGGTAAAGTGTAGCTAAGTGAAGATGACATCATAAATAAAAATAATTTCATAATACTGAATATATCCACACCTTTATTGATTACCAGGTCGGTTAACCTGATTAAGCTGCCTAAAAGCATGACAAAGCTTAAGATCCCTAATGCCAGGAATAAGGGCGTGATAAATTCTCGGAGAAAATAGTTACGTAAGATTCTCATAGATTAATTTGCCAAAGTTAGCACAAAAACAATTTTTGCACCCGCATTCTTTAACGTCTTTGCTGCCTCTGAGCAGGTGGCTCCGGTGGTTAAAACGTCATCCACCAAGAGTATATTTTTTCCTCTTACCTTTTCTTCTTTAACTACTGCAAAGCTATCCATTACGTTTGAGAGGCGTAAGTCCCTCTCTAAGTCAGCCTGCGTTTTGGTATGGCGTTTACGGATTAAAGATGCCTCCAGCATTTCTTTGTTAAAAGTTTTAGCGATATGGTTACTGAGCAGTTGCGCCTGATTAAATTCTCTTTCACGTAACTTAAGTTTATGTAATGGCACAGGGACGATAGAGTCTAGGTAATCTATTGGCAGGCTATATTCCCGGATAAAGTCAGCCATAATTTTACTCAGTGGTTTTCCCAGATAGTCCTTACCTTTATATTTAAATTCATGGATCAATTCTTTGATTGTACCTTCATACCGGCAGGGACTAAAGGCACGGTCAAAGTGGAGTTTCGTTCTTTGGCAATCCGGACAGATATTTTTTACGAAACTGATTCTTTCCAGGTGCCTTCCGCACGAGAGGCAGAACGGCGGCAAATTTTTTTTGATTGCTTTATTGCACGGTGCACAGATAAAAATATCCGTTGATTCGTAACCAAGTTTGTTGCTGCAGGCAAGGCATTTTTTTGGGTAAATTAAATCTGTTAAACCCTGGATAACCTTTCGCAGCATGTGTATATAATAGCAGCGAAAATAAATTTTGTCAAAATTTAATACATGACAATTCCTTGCTGATTCATTTCTTTCTTTTCTGTTTCGGAAGGGTATTTACCGATTCTGGTGAGGCCTGCAGCGGGTTGATTTGGAGCTGATGCTTCTTGGGGAGTAGTAGAATTTTTCGCAGGCCAAAGCGGCGCGTTTTCTGGTTTTTTGGCCTCTGGTATTTTTGTCTCTGGAGCGGGGGTGGTTTGTTGTGGCGGTTGCTTAGCTACGATGGTGATACCAGGAATTTTTAACGTAGAGGGGGAAGGCTTAACGGTTGTCTCGACAACAGGCGGATAATAAGCAGGCCGTTGGCTTGGTTGAATGATGTTATGCTCTGCTTCTGCCTGTTCAGGCCTTTCCGGCAGGCTCTTTGTATTTTCTCTGCTTAACCAAAAGTTAAAAAGG
>JAQUNE010000219.1 GCA_028717765.1 Candidatus Omnitrophota bacterium
GGTAACAATTGACGTTATAAATATCCAGGCAGTGACCGGCGTATGGCCCACTAACGTCAGAATAAGCCTTACATACCTGCAGCACGCTTTCTTCGGACTTTTCCCTTACGAGAATAATTAGTTGTGGTTTTTTCCATCTTTTCTTAGATATCATACGCCCCTCCTCATTTAATTAGAAAAACTTACTCGCAGACCGTTTCACAGTTTCCGTAATAATCGCATCTCGCAGAACAATTTTTCTTCTTTCCGGATAACCTATTATCCTGTGGCGGAGGAATATAATAACCTTCTTCCTCTCTTTGTTTTGCCTGCTGCCTAAGGACCTGATCTTCTGAGGATTGTTGCATGAATACCTGTTCGTCTTTATTTATTTTACGTATCAAAAGGTTATAATTATCATCGCTTATTTCTCCCTGCTTATAGGAACGGTTAAGCTGCTGGCGCTGCCTGTCCCAAGTCGTAGCACAACCTGAGAGGAGAATTAATGAAAAGGTAAGAAAAACCAATAATAATATTTTTACCGCTGTCGGGAAATTCATTCAGAGATACTTTTAGGATTTGCGTAATAATGCCATAAAGAATATCCTAATGATGCTTTTTAGCCTAAAGATTAAACTGGCAGTGATAAAACATTCGTGGGTACAAAAACACTTTTCCTTCCTGATCCGGGCACAAATTTCTTTCCTGATGCTCGTTTTCCAAAGTTTTTGAAAGTTATAATTATAATCCCGGATATTACCCATGTCGTTTGCGCATAATTCACAAGCGCAAACGCGGCCATCGGGATATAAAACCGCGATCTTATCTCCGGCTAAACAGGTAAACTGAGGCTTGCCCTCCTTGATCATCTTGATTATATAATTTTGTGAAAGAATCGTTTTCGCTAAGCGCATTCTTTCTAGAAAAGAATGCCGAGCATAATTTTTATTATAACTATTTAATGAATTCCTGAAACTATTATACTTTTCGATATCTACCTGAACCTGGGAAATATCTTTGGGGCTACCTCTCACGATATTCAGGCTTATAGAGTCCGGATTCTTCGATTTAAGATAAGAATAAATACTATCCAGGTCATCTTGATTATCCTTCATCATAGTAATTAAAAAACCTAGCCGCAGGCTATGGTTCATTCCTTTGATTTTAACTAATCCGTCATAAGTTTTCATCGCAAGATTAAAAGCCCCCGGAGAACATCTTATTCTATCGTGCGCCTCATGCAAATGGTCAATCGATATCATTATTTCAATATTAAGATCCGGCAAGTTTTCGGTTAAGCTATCAACTAATCTGATCGCCTCTCCCGTCAAGGATCCATTGGTGTTTATGCTGATCCTCCTTAGTGAGCTATTTCGATAGAAACTTTCCACGATCTCGTAGAGATCACTCTTTAGAAATGGTTCTCCCCCCGTAATTCTTAAAAATGACAAATAGGGTAAAGATTTAGTGATCTTCTCTATTTCTGTGCTTTTAAGTTCCCCATCAACCGAATTTATATTTCCCCAATAAAAACAATGCTTGCACCTCATATTACATCGGGATGTGACAAAGAAAATGATGTAAGGAGGATACGGCTTAAACCATAATATATTTTTAACAAGAATCAGTTTTTTCATTAAGATAATTGTGGCCCCGATGATAATGGCCGAGCTACAGATAATTCCATCAAAAAAATAGATAAAAATACATTTTGCCAAAAATATTAAACCTTTTCGCTCCAGGCAAAATTTTAAAAAACCGATTTCAGTAAGGATGGAAATAAATATGAAAAAACAAGAAAAATAAAGAAACAAATTTCTCCGCGTCAATAAGAATAGCACAAGTAAAATAAAAACCAAGGGAGAAAACAGCTCTCTAAAAAAATAAACTTTAAAACCGTAAGAATTTATTTTTTTGGCACGTGATGGTTTATAATATCTCTGATTTAAAAGTGAATATAGAATATCTATTGCTCGATTATACTGATTCTTAATAAAAATTTTAAAGGTTATTCTTTTTACATGTTCCACCTCAATAGATTTATCCAAAATAAGATTGCATCCTTTAAAAATTAATTCTCTGCCCAATTCCATATCTTCTATCGAGGCTCCTCTAATTGTTTCATTAAATTTAGAATAATTAAAAACATTTTTTCTGATAATAAAGAAGGCTCCCCTAAACAAATCTTGACTTATATCCTCGCAAATTTTATCCCTATAACAAGCCAATAAATGCTTGTACTGGCTTAAAAAGTTATTGAATCTATTACTAGCGGCATAAACGCCAAAAAGTCCGTCTATGGAATTATCCCCTAGTAACCTATTAACCATTTTTGATATAGAATCTGGCCGCACCACTATATCACTATCAATAAATAACAAGAAATCTCCTATTGAGGCTTGCGCCCCCTTATTGCGAGCCGCAGAAGCACCCCTCTTCTCGCCAGTAGAAATTATCCGGCAAGGAAATTCCTTTGCTATCTCAACAGATCTGTCGGTTGAGTGATCATCAACAATGATCAGCTCATATTCTTTGTAATCTGAGTTAACTACCGCACTCAAGCATTCCTTAAGGGTTTGCCCTGAATTATGCACGGGTATCACAATAGAAACCTTTACTTCCGCCATTTTT
>JAQUNE010000220.1 GCA_028717765.1 Candidatus Omnitrophota bacterium
TCAAGGATGTCAGTTTATTTAAATTTCTTTTCGGAAAAAGCTGGTATCCGATCTCTGAGCCTCCCCAATTAGGGATCCTACCTTTAATTCTTGGCTCTTTATTGGTTACTGTAGGTGCCGCAATAATTTCTATTCCTATAGGTATCGGTTGCGCAGTTTATATCGCGGAGATCGCTCCGTCAAAAAGTAAAGAAATATTGAAAGCTGGCATTGAATTATTGGCGGCAATTCCAAGTGTTGTTTTAGGCTTTATTGGCATGGTCACACTTGTGCCTTGGGTAAAAAATATTTTCCATCTGCCTACAGGTTTAACTGCTATTTCTGGCTCAATTATGCTCGCCTTTATGGCGATTCCGACAATTGTTTCAATTGCGGAAGATGCGCTTTATTCTGTGCCTAAGACTTATAAGGAAGGTGCTTTTGCCTTGGGTGCTACCCACTGGCAGACAATCCATCGGGTTTTGCTTCCGGCTGCTTCTTCCGGGATATTGGCCGCAGTAATGTTGGGTATTGGCAGGGTGATTGGCGAAACTATGGCGGTAATGATGATTACGGGAAATGCCGCGGTCATTCCCAGCACGATTTTGCAACCAGTACGTACTTTAACTGCGACGATTGCCGCGGAAATGGGGGAGGCAGTTGTAGGCAGTGAACACTACTTTGCTTTATTTGCTATCGGTATAGTTTTATTTGTGATCAGCTTTGCGATTAATGTTACGGCAGATTTATTTTTGCATAAGAGGAAATAATGCATAACCCCAAACGTACAGAAAAAATTGCCTTTTTCTTTTTATTTCTCGCAACACTTTTGATAGTTGTGCCGGTTGGCCTAATTATTGTAATTATTATTCAAAAAGGGCTTCCGGCGATTAATTGGCAGTTTCTTTCTGATATGCCGCGACAGGGGATGCGCGCCGGAGGGATATTTCCGGTAATTATCGGGACAATATACCTGGTAGCCGGGGCAATTGTTTTTGCTTTGCCTATCGGTTTATTAGCAGCGATATATTTAAGTGAATATTCTAAAGATAATCTCTTAACCCGGATGATCAAGTTAGCAATCGTAAATTTAGCAGGTGTACCTTCAGTGGTCTACGGGCTTTTTGGTTTAGCCTTATTCGTGGTTTTCTTTAAATTCGGCGCCTCGATTCTTTCTGGGTCTTTAACTTTAGGAATTATGATCTTACCTTTGATCATCACTTCTTCCCGCGAGGCCCTAGAAAGTGTGCCTGATTCTTTTCGTGAAGTAAGCTTATCCTTGGGTGCTAGTAAATGGCAGACGATCCGGCATATTGTTTTACCTAATGCCATCCCTGGAATTCTTACCGGAACGATTTTAGGCCTGGGAAGGGCAGCTGGTGAAACCGCGCCGATTTTATTTACCGTAGCGGCATTTTATTTGCCGCAATTACCGAAATCTATTTTTGAACAAGCGATGGCATTACCGTATCACTTATATGTGATCTCCACACAAGTACCTAATGTTGATGAAAAAATCAGATACGGCACGGCGCTGGTCTTATTATTTTTAGTTTTATTTATGAACCTGATCGCGATTATTATCCGTTACCGTTTTAGAAAGAAGAAAAAATGGTGAAATTAGAAGTTAAAAACCTTAATATTTGGTTTGGTTCGCTACACGCTTTGAAAGAAGTAAATTTAGAGATCCAGGCCAATGAAATTTTAAGCATTATCGGCCCGTCGAATAGCGGAAAGACTAGCTTTTTACGCATGCTTAACCGACTGAATGAATTGCTGCTCAATTTTAAAATGAGCGGGTTTATCGGACTGGATCAGAAAGATATTAGGACAATTAATATTGAGCTCTTACGTAAAAAGATCGGAATGGTTTTTGCGCTGCCGCTCCCTTTGCCTTTATCGATATTCGAAAATGTGGCCTACGGAGCGAGAATGTCCGGAATCAATAATAGAAATCAGCTTGAGGGGATAGCGGAAGAGGCTTTGAAAAAATCTTATATCTGGGAAGAGGTAAAGGATCGTTTAAATGAATCTGCTTTCAAATTATCCGGAGGACAACAACAGCGTCTTTGCATAGCAAGGACGCTGGCAGTTTCGCCGGATGTAATTTTATTCGATGAGCCCTGTTCGGGATTGGATCCAATTTCCACTGCCAAGGTAGAAGAGGCAATGCGTCAGCTTAAGCAAAACTACACTATTGTCTTGGTGACGAATAATGTCAAGCAGGCAGCACGCGTCGGGGACCGCACGGCATTTTTTCTCTCGGGGGAATTAATCGAAGTAGATAAGACCGAAAAAATCTTTACCGCGCCCCGGGATCAACGTACGGACGATTATATTAGAGGAAAATTCGGATAAAATGGATAAAATCATTACAAAAAAACTTAACCTCTGGTATGGTGATTTTCAGGCCTTAAAAGATGTCTGCGCGAATTTTTCCGAAAAGAAAATTACCGCGATCATCGGGCCTTCTGGTTGTGGCAAGTCTACAATGCTGCGGGTATTTAACCGGATGAATGATCTAATTGAAGGCGTGCGTACCACAGGAGAGATTCTTATAGATGGTCTGAATATTCTCGATGCGCAAACAGACCTTGTGGCATTGCGTAAAAAAGTAGGAATG
>JAQUNE010000221.1 GCA_028717765.1 Candidatus Omnitrophota bacterium
GTAGCTAAGATTTTCTGCTTGATCATCTTTTTTTAACTCCTCTTTTCAATCTCCTTTATGAGATTCTGAAAAATAAAACGGTGAAAAGGCAAACAGAGATACCAATATATTTTTCCAAAAAGGTTTTGGGTATCATAATAAGCGATAATATTTAATCTTCTTTTATTATTATCTTTTTCTGTAATATTAAACTCCAGCCATGCTCTCCCTGGCAACTTCATTTCCGCGCGTAAAAGCAGTTTTTTGTCATCTTCTAAATCTTCAATCCGCCAAAAATCTACTACATCGTTTATTTTCAGGCTGGATTGGCTCTTTCTTCCCCGTGCTGTTCCTACCCCCAGCAAGATCCGGTCTATGGCACCTCTTAATCGCCATAGCCAATTACTGTAAAACCATCCTTCTTTGCCTCCTATTTTACAAATGGAATGAAAAAGCAAAGCGGCATTCTTTGCGGTATCAAGAGAATAACTGGCTGTATAAGCAGGTCCTTCTTTTAGCTCACACAGCTTTAAAGCTAACATATGAGCTGGAGGATAAGCATCAGACCATCTGGTATAGACCTTGTCTTGCTCTTCCCGGGTCATCGCCCTGATGATTGCTTCTTTATATGATATGGGTTCAAACGGCAGGATCTCTTTAATGCTTTTATCCTGACAGATAACCTCATTTTTCAATCCTTCCATCAAACACTCTGTGATCGAAGCAGGAACCGGAGTAAGCAGGCTCGCAATATAAGCATAAAATTTAGTATTCGAAAAAGGGATAGTAATAAAAATTATCTTCTTCCTAATGACATCTCCTAATACTTTAAGCATCATTTCATAACTCAAAATATCCTTGCCCCCGATATCAAAAGATTTGCCTATTGTTTGCGCTGTTTCTAATACGCCGACAAGATACTTAATTACATCGCGTATAGAAAGCGGTTGGCATCTGTTCTTTGCCCAGCGGGGAATCAGAATAATCCGTAGTTTCTTTACCAGGTGTTGAATAATCTCATAGGAAGCGCTTCCGGAACCGACAATGATTGCGGCACGAAGGATAGTAACCTGAACTTTGCCTCTTTTAAGTTCCTCTGCTACTTCCGCACGGCTGCGTAGGTGCGATGAGAGCGAGCCTCTTATATCGCCTAAGCCTCCGAGATAGATAATCCGCTTGACTCCCAGATCTTCGGCAGCCCGCCTAAAATTTCTTGCTGCCTGCATATCAGCAGAAGCAAATTCTTTTGGCCCCAAGCGCAAAGAATGAATTAAATAATAAGCGGTATCAATACCCTGAAATGCTATTTTTAATTGCTCTATATTATGGGCGTCAGCTACCGCTATTTCAGCCTCTGGCCATAATTTACTATATTCGGGGGAAATCCCCCTAACCATGATCCTGACTTTATAGCCCCTCGCCAATAACTCAGGGACTAATCGTCCTCCGATATAACCAGAGGCACCGGTTACTAAAATTCTACCTATATTTGGCTGGAATTTAGAAGGCAGGTCGCTACAGAAAAGGTCATTAGATAAGGAAAATTTTTCCATCGGGTTAATTAAAACACTGCTTCTTTTTCAACCCACTCAAAAATCTCGTCCCTTAAATTTCTAAAGGCATTAATGATTTCCTTTTCAGACCACCGGACATTGCTATCCGGAAAACCTTTTTGGCTTTGGCGATAACCCTGCATTATTTCAGGTAAACAATGTCCGGATTTTTTTAGAGTATCGCAACACATCGGTATACAATAATCTTTAAAACTTTTATGCAGCTGTTTCTGATCTTTTGGAAAACAGGAGGGGAAAGTTTTTGTCAATTCACAAAGTGTAATTACACAGTCAAACGCTTCCTTCTCTAACCCCTTAATGCTTCTTACGCGGCAGGAAGAAAGATCAATACCGATTTCTTTCATTACTTTTGCCGCGTAAGGATTTATCTCTAATGGCTCTATCCCGGAGCTATATGCTTCATAGCGGTCGCCAAAATAAGTATTTAAGAATGCTGCTGCCATTTGTGAACGTATGGAATTATCTTTACAAATAAATAAAACTCTGCGCCTTTTCATTTTTTTATCAAGGAATAATGAAATTTTACTTACTCTAACGTATTATTTTAACACATTTTGACCTTAAAACAATGAGGTTTTAACAAGCTAGAGAGGATTATTAAGAGGGGTAACATCTATATAAACCCGGTAATCTGCGATTAACTCATTCTTCAAACGAATAATATCTACAAAAGGCAGTGTTACTTTCCTGTCATTATTAGTTGTGTAAATTACTTCTCCTTCGCAAATCACAACATCATTCTCCTGCCAAACTGCCAGCATGCGATGCTGCAGGCCCTTTATACTAGAGAAAAATAGCGAGACTGTATTACGGATATTTTCTCTATTACATACCACAGGTGCATTAGCAAAGCGAAACTTCGCGTCTGCGCAAAAGAATGTAACAAAAGCGTCCACATCTTTACGGTCAATGGCTGTAAATAACTGATTCAACCAATCTTTCATTTTCATCCTCCTGGCAATTTTTTATGGGGAAATTAATAGCTGTCTGTCAAAAATGGGGCGTATTTATTTTTAATCTGCT
>JAQUNE010000222.1 GCA_028717765.1 Candidatus Omnitrophota bacterium
TTGCTAACCTGGATATCGCCTAAATATTTGTTATCGCGGTATACGCTAAAAGTATCTCCGATAGCAACGCCGTCTTTGGTCCCAAGGTTAACTACGGCAAAACTATAATCTTTATTAATTACCAATATCTTTCCTTCTACCCCCGCAGGAATTGCCGGTTCTTTTTTAACAACAGCTGCCTTTGTTTTCTTTGCCTGGGCTTTTTCTTTCTTCGCAGTTTCTTTTGCTTCTTTAGCGGCTTCTTTTGCGTTTTTCTTCTCTTGCTCCGGGCTAACCACAATTTTGCCCAGCTCCACCCCTTGTATTTTTGTTTCTAAGTCCGCGGATTTATTTTCCAATACCGCGATTTTATCTTCCAGCTCTCTTCTTTTTGAATCCATATCTTTTAATTGGCCCTGGGCTGAGCGCATATCGCTTTGTGCCGCAGTCAGTTTATCTTCCAAATCTGACCTTAAAGCTTTCTGCTGGTCCAATTCGCTGCGCAACTGGCCAATCTGTGATAAAGCATCCGACTTGGCCTTCTTCTCTTTTTCCAGGTCACTGCTTAAAACGTCCAGCTGAGAACGGGTTTCTTTAAGTTTAGTATCTAAGGCTGTAAGCATCCGCTTGGATTCTTCAAGCCGGGATTCGGTAATTTTCTGCTTAGTCTTTATCTCTTCAAGCTCATCTTGCAGGGCCAGGTTCTTTGCATGTTCTTTCTGAAAAAGAAAAAAACCTCCACCTGCTAAAACTAAAGCTACCACCACCAATATGACTAAAATAATTACAGGCGCTTTTGCTTTTTCAGACATACTAACTACCCTCCTTTTATTGTTTTTCGACCCATTTATCTTTTTACTATAACAATAGTTAGAAAAAAATCAAGATTTATTTTTTTCTATTGCCTTTAAGAATTCTACGGGGGTTTCTGAAGAAAATTCGATAAATTTATGGGTGGAAGGATGAATAAAACCCAGGTACTTCGCGTGCAGCGCCAAGCGGCTAAAGGCGTTGTTTCTGCCGTATTTAGTGTCGCCTAAAATCGGATGGCCCAAAAATGCCAGATGCACCCTTAATTGATGGGTCCTGCCGGTAAAAGGCTCAAGTTCCAATAAACTAAGTTCCTTTGTGCGCTTTAAGGTGCGATAGCGGGTCTTGGCGAATTTCGACTGATCAGAAAAACCCACTGCCATACTCTTTCTTTTTGTAGGATGCCTGCCAATCGGCAGCTCAATCACATCTTCATTGAATTTGACTTCCCCGCTTACCAAAGCGACATATTTTCGTAAAATACTATGTTCAGAAAATTGTTTTGCCAGGTTTAGGTGGCTGGGGTTATTTTTCGCAATTACTAACAGCCCGGAGGTATCCTTATCTAAGCGATGCACAATTCCCGGCCTAAGCGGATTAATATCGGATAGTTCTGTAAAACGATGCAGCAGGCCGTTAACTAAGGTATGGGTGTAATTTCCCGGTGCCGGATGCACCACCATCCCTATGGGCTTATCAATAATCGCTAAATCCTTATCTTCATAAACAACTTCCAGCGGGATATCTTCTGCCTCTAAGGCGCTTTCTTTTTTTTCCTCGAAAGCGATGCGGATTTCATCACCGCCCTTAATTTTATAATGTGGCTTGGGCTTATCTAAATTTTTTAGGGAGATCGCACCTTGGAGGATTAATTTCTGCACTGCTTGACGGGATAGGCCTAAATCTTGCTGACGGGAATAATCGGCCAGGTAAATATCCAAGCGCTTGCCCGCGTCTTCCGGGAGGACGACAATAGAATATTCTTGCATTGGCGCTTAAGGACTCTTTCTTTTCAACGAAACCAATTTTATTAAAGCCAGGAAAAATAAACCAATGCTTAAAAGCTGAAAAAGTGTCAGGTTCCAAAAGACAACCGGGTTATCTATGCGCCAAAATTCAATAAAGAACCTTTTCAAAGAATAAAGCAACAGGTAAAAGAAAAAAATCTCCCCTTCTTTATGCGGCCTATCCTGCAGCACGCGTAAAATTAAAAATATGCCCAGTAAAATTGCTGAGGAATATATTTGTACCGGTACACCGGTCTTGCCAAAACAACATCCGTTTAACAGGCAACCAACCCTGCCGAATGCCTGGCCTAAAGCGATAAAAGGAGCGAGCAAGTCCAATATTTGATACACCGATAATTTTTTCTTCTTCATATAAAGCAGGCTAGCAAGAAACCCCAAAATTAGCCCTCCAAACCAGGATAATCCGCCGTGCTGCAAAATAAAAATTTCCCCAGGGTATTTAAAATAGAATTGATAATTTTCCAGGACATAGAATAACCGGGCACCGATGATCCCGGAAACCAGGGCCAAGAAACATAAATTCAGAATAACTTCCCGGTTGATATTGCGCTTTTTGGCCTCTATGCCCGCTAAACCGCTACCAATGACAAAGGCAATTGCCAACATTAAACCATACGAGTAAATTGTAAAAGGCCCTATACGGCAGATTTCCGGCAACATATGCTCCACCCCAATAGTATTGCGCCGACAGTAATGGCGCTGTCAGCGAGATTGAACACCGGCCAGATACGAAAATCCAAAAAATCAATCACGTA
>JAQUNE010000223.1 GCA_028717765.1 Candidatus Omnitrophota bacterium
TGGACCATATAAGTACCCAGGCCATTCAACTTCCCGAAATTCCTCATTGCCACATAAGCCACTAAATTATGTTCCGCGCTCTTCCAGGAATCATAACAACTACCCCAGAGCCCGCCATCCTTATAATCCTGGAGCCTTAAAAGATAATCCGCCAATTTTTTCTGGTAAGCAAAAAACTCCCGGCTACCAGTATTTTTCTGGTAAATATTAAAAGCCTGTAAAAGCCAAGCCGCATTACCGCAATAAGCTTTCCCCTCACCTGTGCCGCTAAGGTCAGAAAAAATATAGTTTTCGGCAGGTACCCCCCATTGGGTGTTTTTTATTTCTGTGGCAATAGTAGTTAAAATTTCTTTGGCCAAGCCATTGTTTTTCATTGCCATCTGCGCTATCGCCGCCAGCGCATCATCATAAATATAACTGCGGTTTGCTCCATCCTCCTGAAAAGAATCCACCAGACCAATACCTTTGATCTGATTAGCCAAAAACATCTGCGCCTTCCAATCTTTCTTATTCTCAACCGGTAAAATATCCGCAAATGCAGAAACTGCGTTTAAACTAAAAAAAACTACTAAGATGAGGAGGATTTTTCTACGCATACGGATGCTCTCTTTCTCTTTGTTGGCTAATTATTAAAAACGATACTTTGCTCCGACCTGGCCGCCATAGATATACATTTTATTATTCGGCCAAATTATATTATCCTTTGTCCCGCCCCTTAAATCCTGAAATTCCCCAAAACCGCCCAGTAGCAACTGCCATGATTTATTTAAAGCATAAATTAGATTAACCTCTCCTTCAGCGATATATTTCCCGTCACCGTTGACCCTGCCCAGGGTATTATTGTCTGCTAAGTTATAGAAGACATACTCATAAGCTCCCTGTGCCATAATGCTGAATCTCTCGCCGAATTTCTTTTCCACCTTTAGGCCAGCGTCACCATGTTGGATATAATATTTTTCTGTAACAATATCGCGTGAAGTCACGGTATTTAATACATTGAAGTTAGAGCGCTGAAAGCTGATCATGCGAAAACCGTAACCTACAAAAGGAGTAAGCTCAAAATCCTGCTCCTTGCCAAAAGAAAAAACCTTACCGATAGCACCTTTGGCATTCAGCCGGTAAAAATCCAGATCATTGGTCTGATATTTACTGCTAGAAACATACCAGGTTTCCGTGTCCTTAAGAGAATAACCAAAAGCAAAATTAGCCATTACTTCCCAACCGTTCTCAAAACGGTTGCGCGCGCCTAAAACCAGTTCCGGATAAATTGTTTTAAAAGTAGATTTAAGGTTTGTTGCCTTTTCCTTATAAATTGCAGTGCCGCCTCTTACCTTTGCCGTAACTTGCCAAGGGGTATTTTCACTTTCCGCAGCATAGGAAAAAGAACAAACTGCCAAGAAAAAAATAATACTGATAACAATACGTTTCATTTAAAGATCCTCCTTATAATTTTGGGTGAGTTTTTATTTTACTCTATTCAGGCACAAATTTCAATGGTTTTAATTTATATCTTTTCCACTTCCCTTTTGTGTAAAAGTTTCTCTAAAAGCGGTTTAGGCAAGGTAACCTTAACTTTTATTCCTTTTTGCTGATAATCTATTTTCTCTACCTTACCTTCCCGGTAAAATAGATCGATCAGATCCATTCGAGAATGCGCTATGAACAGTTGCACAAGGGACATCCTGCCTTGGAAGTTATTCTCTACCATTCTTAATAAACAATCCAAATTCTGCATAAATTTAGCAGAGATCGGCACAGGATTTACAAAACTATTTCCAGTGCTTTGTAGCCAAGTTTTATCTTCTAAGAGGTCCACCTTGTTTAAGGCAGTAATTATCGGCTTTTCCTGCGCATTTAATTCCTTTAAAACTGCCTGCACTGCCTGATAATGCTCCTCTACCCGCGGATGAGAAATATCCAAAACATGGATCAGTAAATCCGCTTCCACGACTTCTTCAAGTGTAGCCTTAAACGCCTCGATCAAATGATGCGGAAGATTATAAAGAAATCCGACAGTATCGGAAATCACGATATTCTCACCATTAGGCAATTGCAGCCCTTTATATAAGGTATCCAGAGTAGTAAATAAGCTATCGGAAACTATCTGGACTGCTCCGGTAAGCGCGTTTAATAAAGTTGACTTTCCGGCGTTGGTGTAACCTACCAAAGCCACGGTCGGCAGGTCATTTTCTTTCCTGCGCTTACGGATGGTCTGACGGTGAGAGGAAAAATCTTTGATCCGCGATTTTAAATTATCAATTCTTTTTCTGATCCGCCTACGGTCAACTTCGAGTTTCTGTTCGCCTGGACCGCTGGTGCCAATACCTCCTCCTAAACGCGAAAGAATTATCCCTTTACCGATTAGCCGGGGAAACAAGTACTGCAGCTGCGCTAATTCTACCTGCATTTTTCCTTCCGGGCTTCTGGCGTGACGGGCAAAAATATCCAAGATCAGCTGGGTGCGGTCTATGGTCTTCTTGCCGATAACCTCCTCGAGGTTACGTTGTTGGATCCCGGGTAAATCATGA
>JAQUNE010000224.1 GCA_028717765.1 Candidatus Omnitrophota bacterium
TTATTTTTCACAATTTCTTTAATCGCATCGTCAAAAGAAAAAGCCACCTTGTAATCGCGCCCGGTAGTCAGTGCATCAAACAGATCTGCCAAGGCGATAATCTGCGCCCCCTCAGGAATCGCTTCTCCCGCTAAACCATGCGGATAACCAGTACCATCCCATTTTTCATGATGATAGAGGATCCAAGGCAGGATTTCGCTCATATCTTTTAAAGGCTCAAGTATTTTCACTCCAATCGTCCCATGTTTTCTAATTGCCTCGAATTCGGCCTCGTCAAGCTGGCCGCGTTTATGTAAAATCTTATCCGGAATACCAATCTTACCTAGATCATGTAAAAGAGCTGCCCGCCTAAGCTTTTCCTTTTCCTCTGCCGGCCAACCTAATTTTTCCGCAAGCAATAAAGCATATTTGCTCACTCTTTCAGAATGGCCTTCGGTATAGGCGTCACGCGCTTCGAGGGCATTAATTAAAGAAGCGATGATCTGGAAGAATGCCTGTTTAGTTTTGGCGTATTCCTGGTTTAAGTCCTCAAACAATTTCAGGAGCTGCCGGTTCTTATCTTCAATATCCTCGTCCAGGCTATCGAGGAATTTACCACTAGGCGGCAACTTCGGGCTAGAGGCCTCTAAGAGATGGGTTAAATCACTCTCCTTATATATTGCTGTTTCTTTCTCCTGATCTTTAATTTCTCCCGAAAGCACAAAAAGTAATTCTCTCATAGGATAATTCTTTTTAAATTTCACCGCGCCTAGTTTTAAATCTGCTTTAATCTTATTCCGGGAAAAAAGTCCACTGAGATCATTTTTTAAATCCTGCAGGCGCGGCTCAAGATCTTTTTGAGCACAGATAACACAGCCTATAATTTCATCCTGAGAATAAACTGACCAGAAACGGCCTTTAAGGTAAAGGTAGGAAGCGATTTTATGCCAGAGTATTTTTGTTTTTTCGAGGCTGATTTCTTCTTTTGGCTCATAAAAAGCGTTAAGTGAGATAAAAACCAGGTACATCTCTTTACCTATATATATTTTATTCCCCTCTAATCCAAGTCGGTAATAAAAGTACCTTAGAGTAAAGAGGTCTCTTAAAGGGTCAAGTGTTGCTTTATCTTTTATAGTGAGGATCTGCCTTAAGAAAGAAATATACTTATAAAGGCTGCCTAAGATAAAAAAAGAAAAACTAAAAATTACCAGATAAGAGAAATCGAAGCGTATCCCGCTTAAAGTAAAAAATACCAGGCCCCAGAAATTTACGATTAAAGTACCAGTGGTGAGCAGCAAACCGCCGATAAAACCAGCGTACCTTAAAAGATAAAATAATACCAAGAAAGAAAAAACTAAGAATGGTATAGAGAGAAAATCCATCTCTTTGATGGTTTTTCCGGAAACGATATCTATAACACCGTTTAAATGTAGAATCCCCCCGGGAACTTTTCCAAAAGGAGTATTATAGGTATCATGGAGAATCTCCGCCTGAGGATAAACCAAAACCAAGGCATTCTTAAAAAAATCATTACCTAGGCGCTGTTTTAATTCCTGCAAATTTGTCAAGACATCATAAAAACTTACTGTTGTGATATCCTTTGGCTTGGCGAGAAAATTAATGAAAAAAGTTTTATCTTCAGCAAGAGGAATCTTAGCGATAAGTTCTTCGGGTTTTTGCTTAAGAAATGCCGAGGAAAGTGCTACGGAAAAAGAATAATAAGAATCATGATCTAATGCTATGTATGCGCGTAACCTCCTGGTTTTTCCATCAAGATCAATGGGGGTATTGAGCATACCTAAAGCATAAGCTGATTCCTTGATTATCGGTGCAGGATATACTGGGGTAGCTTTCTTTAAATCAAAAAAGAAAGGTAAAACGATTTTTCCCGAAGTGCTGCTTAAGGCCTCTTTCAAAGCGAGGTCATCGCTTATATCTTCAGATTCCCCCATAAAAACAAAATCTAGGCCGACCGTATTTACTTTTTCCTGATCAAGTACTTTGAGCAATTGCGCATAAAGGCTCCTCTTCCATGGCCAACGCTGATGGATCTTGCCCAAAGAATACTCATCAATAGCCACAGCGATAATTTTTAAGGGCCTGGAAGATTTACGGGAAATCGAATAGACATACCACGAGGAAAGATCATTAATATTCTGTGAAACTTTGGGTGGGATAATGGAATGTGAAAAAAAAGCGATACTCAGCGCGCAGATTCCGATAAATAAAAATTTATAGTAATCGCGGTTTTCTTTCAATGATTTTTGTTTTTACTGTGCCTTATTTGGATTTTGGTGGCCTGGGTTATGTATTTTTTCGTTATCCTTATTGCTCATACCTTTATTACTAGACCCAGGTGTTGATTTTTGATTACTTGTGTCCGCTTGGCCCGCTTCCGTAGTTGGCGGATTATTAAGTCCTGCCCCCTCGTCTGTAGTTGGCGGATTATTAACTCCTGCCCCCTCGTCTGTAGTTGGCGGATTAGGTGTTCTTCCAGTTTGATTTCCTACCACGACCTGAATTTGCTTATCCT
>JAQUNE010000225.1 GCA_028717765.1 Candidatus Omnitrophota bacterium
TGCGGGAATCGGCAATATTTATGCCTCGGAAGTATTATTTTTGGCCCGGATTGATCCGTGCCGAAAAGTGGAAAGTTTATCTGATGAAGAATTCAAAAAACTCTATCAAGGTATCCTGAAAGCTTTAGAAACAGCGATCCAGGCCGGTGGGTCAACCCGGGCCCATTTTGTCAACATAGAAGGGGAGAGGGGTTATTATTTGGATTATGCCTATGTTTATGGTAAGGAAGGCTATCCCTGTTCGGGATGTAAAGGAAAAGTGAAAAAAATTACCCAGGCCGGAAGGGGAACGTACTATTGCCCAGGTTGCCAGAAGTAATATCCTAACCTGTTATAATATCCTCTGAGCCTATGTCTTCCAAACCAACTTTTTCTTCAGTCATTAAATCTCCTGGTTTCCGGTATCTTTGGCTAAACCAGATTTTAGTCCAGTTAGCCTACAATACTTTAAACTTTGCCTTAATAGTTTGGGTTTTTAAGTTAGTCGGGACGCATCTTGCTGTTTCGGGTTTAATGGTGGCCATCTATGCACCAGCCTTGATTTTTGGGCTTTTAGCCGGGGTAATGGTTGATCTGCTGGATCGGCGCAAGATTATTATTGTTATTGATATACTCTTGGCTTTTTCTTTTTTGCTTTTTATTTTTATCCGCCACTCTTACCCATTAATCCTTTTAAACGCCTTTTTTATTAACTCCTTAGCCCAATTTTTTATGCCGGCCGAGGGTTCGTCAATCCCCATGCTGGTTTCCCGCAAGCAATTTTTTATTGCCAATTCACTTTTTTCCTTAACCCTTTACGCTTCTTTTATGATCGGTTTTTCCATTGGAGGACCGATCTTAAACCATTTTGGCATCAACCAGCTTTTTTATGGCGGAGCAATTCTTTTAGGATTGGCCTTTGTGATTGCTCAAAACTTGCCAATTTTGCACACCCATCAAGGCAAAAAATATCAAAACAGACTATCTATTAATAACTACCGTTACATCTTAAGGTTAACCCAAAAGGAGATCGGTGAAACCTTCTCCTTCATTCGTTCCCGACTAAATGTGGCAGTGGCGATCGGATTGATGGCTACCGTTCAAGGGGTTATCGGTATCCTGGCGGTGATCATGCCTTCTTTTTTAGAGAGAGTCCTTTTAATCCATGCAACCGACCTATCCTATTTTGTGATTGTGCCTTTGGGGTTGGGGATGATTACCGGGGCCTTATTGGTGGGTAGGCTCTTCCATGGTCGTCCCCGCCGAGCAGTTGTTATTCCGGCGGTTATTTTAGCAGGGGCTTTATTTGTGGCAGTTGGTTTAGCCCCGACCATTGCACATCTTTTCCAATCAACTGATTTACCATTGCATCTTTCCCGGCCGCGTTATTTCTTAAAAGCACCGTCTTTATCTACATCATTAGGAATTATGGCTTACTTTTTAGGTTTTTGTTTAGTGTCGATTATTATTCCCTGTCAAACAGTTATTCAGGAGCACACCAGCGGTAAAAACCGTGGTAAGATATTTTCGGTTTTAGTAGTTTTTACAACCGGGGTTTCTATCTTGCCGGTAGTTTTAGTCGGAGGATTGTCCGATCTTTTTGGGGTAGTGCCTATTTTAATCGGTTTGGGAATAGTTATTTTTCTAGCTGGTTTGATAGCCTTACGGCCCCGTTGGTTTTTCAAAGAAGAACGGCTTTCTTTTGCCTGGCGCGAGTTTTTAGGTTTAGGTCATTGGGACGACTCTGATCAGGTTCACCTTAAAACTGCCCTTAAAAGAAATTAATGCCTTGGGTTTTTCTTCCTGGCTAGTGTATGATACGAACATGTTTTTAAAAGGCTTAAAACTTGCTAATTTCCGCAATTTTACCAACCTGGATATAAAATTTACTAAAATAACATTACTGCTGGGGGATAATGCTCAGGGTAAGTCGAACCTTTTGGAAGCGATCTATTTTTTAGCTACTACAAAATCCCTTAAAGCTGATCCGGACAGCCAGCTAATAAAACAGAATGAAGATTTCTGTCGGGTGGAAGGGGAAATTAGTGATCAGGAATTAGAATTAAGCATTAAAGGAGAAGATGGGGAAGAGATGAAACTGGAAATTGCAATGCAGAAAAGGCCGGAAGAAGAGGGGGGAGGGCTTAATAAAAGACTTAAAGTGAACGGTGTGCCTCGGCGGACCTTGGATTATATTGGTCACCTAATTGCTATTCATTTTTCCCCGGAAGATATTAATTTGGTGGCCGGGCCCCCAGCCCTTCGCCGATGGCACCTTGATTTAATTTTGGCTCAGGTTGATAAAGAGTATAAACGGGCGATTACTGATTATGTAGCAATTATATCTTCCCGGAATAAACTTTTAAAAAGAATCAAAGAAGGCCAGGCGTCTTTAGACCAACTTCAGTTTTGGACCGAGAAAATGTTGGAACATGGCAAAATCGTTGCAGACAAGCGTACTGTTTTTTTTGAATTTATAAACAACCATACAGATTCCAGGGTGGGCCAGTTCACTTTTTGTTATCATT